>JASHRP010000316.1 GCA_030037375.1 Bryobacteraceae bacterium
AGGCCTTCTTATTCAGGACGACTTCGCCGCGGACTTCCCAATCGCCCCGATGCTTGCGGATGCGCAGCGGAATCGAGCGGATAGTCCGCGCATTTTCGGTCACGTCTTCGCCCGTCTCCCCATCGCCGCGAGTGAGCGCAAGGGCCACGTTCCCCGCGCGGTACTGCACCGCCATGGAGAGGCCGTCCAGCTTGAGCTCGGCTACATAGGCGTACTCTTCACTGCCCAACAGATTTCTCACGCGGCGGTCGAAATCTCTGAGCTCCTCTTCCCCGAACGCGTTGTCGAGGCTGAGCATGGGGCTGGAGTGCCGGACTTTGACGAAGCCCTCGCGCGGTCTCGCTCCAACGCGCTGTGTGGGCGAATCCGGAGTGATCAACTCCGGGTGCGCGGCCTCTAGTTCCTTCAACTCGCGGAGCATGGCGTCGTACTCGGCGTCGCTGATTTCGGGCGCGTCGAGCACGTGATAAAGATACTCGTGGTGGCGCAACTGCTCGCGGAGGTGCTCGATTTTATCGATTGAGGTGGGCACGCGCGCTATGATGAATGGATCGAACTGTATCGCCAGCCAGTATTAATTTATAACCCTTACGCAGGCAAAATTCGCAGGAAACCGGGTACCCTCCAACGTACCACCGCCGCGCTTGCCCGTGCGAAGGTGTCGCCGCGCGTTCTGGCTACAGATGCGGCCGGCCATGCGACCGAGCTGGCCAGGGAGGCGGTAAAGGATGGCGCGGATCTCGTCTTGGTATTGGGCGGCGACGGCACGATTAACGAGGCCGCGAATGGGTTGGCGTGCAGCGGCGTTCCGTTAGGCGTGCTTCCGGCGGGAACGGCCAACGTGCTGTCGATGGAGTTGGGTCTCGGGTCGCATCTGGGGCCGGCGATCGAGCGGCTGGCGCAGTGCTCCGAGCAACGCGTGGCCATGGGAAGAATCACGCCAGCCCAAGGCGGGCCTCGCTACTTCCTATGCATGGGCGGCGCGGGGCTGGACGCGGAAATCGTCACGCTGACTGATCCCACCTTCAAGGATCGCGCTGGCAAAGTCGCGTATTGGGCGGCGGGCTTGAGTCATTTCGGACGCACCATCGGCCAGTTCGATGTGCGAATTCAAGGCCAAACCTTCCGCTGCGGATTTCTGCTAGCCAGCCGGGTACGGAATTATGGAGGCGACCTGGAGATCGCCAGCGGAGCTTCCTTGCGCCACGCGGATTTTGAGTTGGTGGCCTTCGAGGGATCAAATCCCCTGCGCTACGCTGGATACATGGTCGGGACGCTGCTGCGGCGGGTTCAAAAGATGCGCGGGGTCCGGACCGTAAAGGCCCACTGCGTTGAAATCACCAGTCCGGCGCATCTTCAGATCGACGGCGAATACGTCGGCTTCCAGTCCGCGTGTTTTAAGGTCGTGCCGGAGGCGTTAACGCTGCTGATCCCGCCAAACTATCGTTGACCGGCGACCGAGAATGGACAACCTAACGCATTCGCTCACCGGGCTGATGATGGCGCGCGTGGGTCTCGGCCGGACAACCGTGAGCGGAGGGACGCTGATGATGGTCCTGGCCGCGAACGCGCCGGACATCGATGCGTTGTTCGGAATACCCGGCGGCCTGGCCTACATTGAGCATCACCGCTGGTATCCGCATTCGCTGGCGATGGCCCCGGTGATGGCTATGCTTCCCCTGTTGCTGGCGAAATGGATTCGAGGAGCTTCCATAAATTGGCTCAGCTACGGGGCGTGCCTTCTGGGCGTGTTGAGCCACCTGGCGCTCGACTTCACCAACGTCTACGGAATCCGGCTGTTCCTGCCGTTTTCGCACGCAATGCCGCACCTGGATATCACGGATATTATCGATCCCTGGATTCTATTGATTTTCTTTGTGACAATCGCCGCGCCCGCTCTTGCGGGATTGGTCAGCTCCGAGATTCGCGGCAGGAAGGCTCCTGGTCCGAAGCGGGCCTGGGCGTGGGTCGCGTTGATCGCGCTGCTGAGCTATGAGGGATTCCGATTTGCCGCGCATCAGCGAGCTGTGTCGGTAATCAGCGCCTACTCATATGGAGGGGAAACCCCGCACATCTGGGCGTTTCCCGGATCGGACCCGATGCGATGGAAAGGAGTGGTCGAAACCGCGAATTCCGTGCTGATCGCGCCGGTCGTTCTCACTCAGGATTTCGATCCGAATGGCGGCGAGGTCGACTATCAGTCGCCGGACGCGCCCGCCGCGATGGCTGCGCGCGCGACCCATACTTTTCAAGTGTTCCTGGGTTTCGATCAAGCTCCGTTCTGGAAGGTGACGCCCGAAGACGACGATACGACGCGCGTGGATCTGGTCGACCTTCGGTTCGGAACTCCGCGCAGGCCCGGTTTCGCCGCGGCCAGTGCGATCGTGACGTTGCAAGGAAGCGTCCGGGACGTGCGATTCGGAATGGCGATCCCAGGCCGCAGGCCCTAGATCTAATGCGGCTCTGCTATTTCGCGCCGAGGCCGAGCAACACGCATCCCACGATGATCATGCCCACGGCGGCGAACTTCGCGTTGGTGAGCTTCTCGCCCAGCAGGAACTTGGACCAAACCAAGGTCCAGATCGATCCCATCGAGACCATCGGGTACAGCACGCTAAGCTCGCCGTGCTTCACGCCAATGACAAAAAGCACCGAAGAAAGAAGGTACAGCACGATGCCCATCACAAGCCGCCAGTTCGTTAAGACCGCCCGAAGACTGTGCAGCCGGCCCGCTCCGATCTTCAGAAACACAGAGCCAAAGCTGCCGATGACGGAACCCGCCATCACCCAGACCATCGATGAGACCGGCGTGCTCATTGACGCGCGGCTCTGCCCAGAACGGCGACCCCTCCGATAATGATCGTAAGCCCGGCCAGCTTGAAGGCGTTCATGGAATCGTGAAAGATGATCACCGAAAGGATCGTCACCCACACGTACGTAAGCGTGAAGACCGGGTAGAGCAGTGAGAGCTCGCCCTTGCGCAGCGCCAGGATCAGGAGGATCGTGCTGATTCCGTATAGCGCGTAGCCTTCAAACAAAAGCCGTGTGGTGAAAATGCCGATCGCCGTTTCGAGCAGGGTCGGATGCTCGCCTAGCGCGGCCGTTCCCAGCTTTATCAGCACCTGCGCGCCGGCCCCAAGGATCGTGCAGCCAAGGACCATCAACAGGGGGCGAGTCTGGTCGTGGCGTTCCGCGATCTGAACTTCAGTTTCCGTAACTTGCAACCTTTCAGGATATCGAATCCGTCTTTTGCCCGCACCGGCGGGCCTATTCGCCGCTTTGCTGCAGGAGTTTGGCGACTAAAGCCGTCCAGCCCGTTTGGTGGCTCGCTCCGATACCCGCGCCGTTGTCGCCGTGGAAATATTCGTAAAACCAGACGTAATCGCGGAAGTGCGGATCGCTTTGAAACTTTTCCGCCGCGCCGTAGACCGGTCTTCGCCCTTCTTGGTTCCTGAGAAAGATTCGCGATAGGCGCCGGGACAGCTCCGCGGCGACTTCTCCCAGGTTCTTGAACTGGCCGGAGCGAGTCGGGAACTCGATGCGAAAATCGTCGCCGTAATAGTAGCTCAACCGTTGCAGGGATTCGATCATCAGGAAATTGAGGGGAAACCAAACCGGCCCGCGCCAATTCGAGTTGCCGCCGAATAAGCCGGTGCTGGATTCGGCGGGCTCATAGTCGACGCGGTATTCCTGCCCGTTCTGATGCAGGACGAATGGATTGGCCTGGTGAAACTTGGACAGCGCGCGGAGGCCGTATGGCGACAGGAACTCTTCTTCATCGCACATCCGTTCGAGAACGCGGACCAGGCGGGGGCGAATCATCAAGCTCATCAGGCGGCGCGATTCCATGCCTTCGCGGGAGAGCGAAGCGATATTCCCGCACAGGTCCGGCCTGTGACGGACAAACCATTCCATGCGCCGCCGAAAGCCCGGAAGACAATCCATGACCTGCGGCTCGATCGTATCCACTGCGAAGATCGGAATCAGCCCCACCATGGAACGGATGCGCAAGGGAATCGCGCTCCCGTCGGGCATGCGGAGCCGGTCATAGAAGAAGCCGTCGGTTTCGTCCCACAACCCGGAGGACATCTGGCCGTTCATGGCATTCGCGATGTAAAGAAAATGCTCCAGAAACTTGCTGGCGATGTCTTCGTAGATCGGATCGACTTTGCTGGCCAGCTCCAGCGCGATCTTGAGCATGTTCAGGCAATACATCGCCATCCAACTCGTTGCATCGGATTGCTCGAGGTATCCGCCGCCGGGCAGCGGCGCGGAGCGGTCGAAGACTCCGATGTTATCCAGGCCGAGAAAACCGCCTTCGAAGATGTTACTCCCGGTCGCGTCCTTGCGATTCACCCACCAAGTGAAATTCAACAGCAACTTGTGGAAGGCGCTTTCGAGGAAGGCGTAATCGGCGCGATCGTTCAGCTTGCGGTCGATTTGAAATACGCGCCAACAGGCCCAAGCGTGCACGGGAGGATTCACGTCGCCGAATGCCCACTCATAGGCGGGAATCTGCCCGTTCGGATGCAGGTACCACTCCCGCAGGAATAGCCTTAGTTGGCTCTTGGCGTAATCCGGGTCGACCAGCGCCAGAGGGATGGTGTGGAAGGCAAGGTCCCAGGCAGCGTACCACGGGTATTCCCACTTGTCCGGCATCGAGAGAACATCTTTGTTGTACAGATGGACCCACTGGGAATCCCGCCCGTTCCAGCGCCCGGAAGGAGGCGAAGGCTGGCCTGGGTCTCCCTTGAGCCACGTCTCGACTACGAAGTGATAGAACTGTTTCGACCAGAGAACGCCGGCGAAGGCCTGACGCTGGACGCTTTTGGCATCGGTGGAAAGCGTCGCGGGCGCAAAGGAATAGAATTCGTCGGCTTCCAAAATGCGTTCCGCGAAAAGCCCATCGATATCTTGAATCATGCGCGTGGCTTCCGCCGTCGAGACCAGGCGCATGCGAATGACGCGGCTTTCGCCCGGTGCGAGACCGAGCCGGTAAACGGCGCACATCTTCGTGCCGGTTTCCGCCGGATTGACGGCGGATTGATCGCCATGAATCAGGTAACGGTGGAACGCGTCTTTGACGAAAGCCTTCGAGTCGCCCCAATTCCACAGCCCGCACGTGTTCGTCTGGTTCTCCGTGAACAGCAGCGGTGGACTGTCCTCGAAGGTAAATTGAAACGTCCCCAGCGTTTCTTCGTGCGCGAAAATCACGTTTCCGTCGCGGCGCAGTACGGGCTTGCGATAATCGGGCCGCCAAGTCCAGGTATTGCGGAACCACAGCGTCGGCAACAGGTGCAACGTGGCGGGTTCGCGGCCGCGATTGACCACGGTCACGCGAATCAGAACATCGTCGGGGTCGGCCTTGGCGTATTCGGTGAAGATGTCGAAATAACGGTCGTGATCGAAGATGCCGGTATCGATCAGCTCGAATTCGGTATGCTCCCGGCTGCGAGCCCGATTGCCCTCCCGCAGTTTGGAATAAGGAAACTCATCCTGCGGATACTTGTACAGGCACTTCATATAGGAGTGCGTGGGAGTCGAGTCAAGGTAGTAGTAGACTTCCTTCACGTCCTCGCCATGATTGCCTTCGTCGCCGTTGAGGCCGAAGAGCCGCTCTTTCAAGATCGGGTCGCGGCCGTTCCAGAACGCGAGGGCGAAACATAATCGCTGGTGATTGTCGCAAATGCCCGCGATGCCGTCTTCGCCCCAGCGGAAGGCGCGCAGATGGGCGTGATCGAACGGGAAATATTCCCAGGCGGTTCCGGACTCGCTGTAATCCTCGCGAACTGTGCCCCAGGCGCGTTCGGAAAGGTACGGCCCCCAGCGCCGCCAGTGCTGCTCCCGCCGCTGCGCTTCGATGATGCGAACCTTCTCCGCTTCCATACGCACCGATGATAGCGGGTTGCGACGGCAGGAAGCGTTTCAGACGCCGCGGTACAACGAAATTCTCGGCGGCGAAGCGAGCAGAACAGTGACAACGTCGAAGCGGACCTGCTCCCAAGGCGTGCCGCTGCGTGCCGCAAACTCGCGGGCGACGCGGCGCATGTGCGCGAGTTTCTCCGGGCCGATGGCGCGCTCCGGTGGACCATAATCGTCTGTTGCGCGCGATTTCACCTCGACGATCGCCAGCGTCTCGCCCTCCCACGCGACAATATCGGCCTCTCCATCGCCGGAGCCGAGCCGGTAATTTCGCGCGACAACGATGTAGCCCTGCCGTTGAAGATAGCGGTGCGCGAGATCCTCGCCTCGGCGGCCGGCCGCGAGGGCAGGGTTCCAGATTTGGCTACGCCGTCGATGGCGCAGCCAGTCCAGCGAGCGGTGGAGCATTTGTGAACCCTCCAGCACGATAGTGGCTGCTGCGCCGAAGAAATCTCGATCAGTACTTGACACAGCCGCCTTCAGGGCCAATAATTAGACGGATATCTAATTAGGCAAGAGTCTAATGAGTAGTAATCAGACATTTCGCGCGCTGGCCGACCCCACCCGCCGGGAGATCCTCGATCTGCTTCGCCACGGCGAGATGACGGCGGGAGCGCTGGCGGAGAAGTTCGATATGACTAAGCCGTCCATGTCGCATCACTTCGCGGTCTTGAAGGAGGCGGATCTCATCACCAGCCGCCGCGAGGGCCAGCAGATCTGGTACGCCTTGAACACGACGGTGGTGCAGGATCTGATGGCGTGGGCGATGCAACTCATGGACGGCGGCAAGGGCAACGGAGGGAAACAGAAATGAAGTACTACCTGGCTGGAGTTCTACTCACGGCGGCCGCTTTGGCTGCGACCGTCGCTGCTTATCCGCAGTTGCCCGATTCGATTGCCAGGCACTGGGACATTCACGGCGTCCCGAATGGCTACAGTCCAAAATGGACGCTGTATTTCGGACCCGCGTTGATGGCTGGAATCATGCTGCTCACACGATTGCTGCCCTGGCTTTCGCCGAAGCACTACGAGGTCGAGAGTTTCCGGTCCACCTACCTGCAGGTGATGTTGATCATCTTGGGGATGGTGGCGTACAGCGATGCACTGATTCTGTGGATTGGCGTCGGACATAGAGTCGATGTTCCGCGAGTGGTTCTCGGCGGAGTTTGCCTGCTGTTTGTGCTCCTCGGGAACTTGATGGGCAAGCTTCGCAGGAACTTTTACATCGGTGTCCGCACTCCGTGGTCTCTGGCGAGTGAGCGAGTGTGGAATGCGACTCATCGCCTCGCGGCCAAGACGTTTGTGCTGGGAGGATTGGCGGGACTTGCGCTGGTGGTGATGGGACTCGATGTTTGGCCGGTTGCCGCGCTCATCGCCGGGGGGCTGATTCCGGTTCTGTATTCGTTGTACTTTTACAAACAACTCGAGCGGCACGGAGAACTTCAATGAAAAAGCGAGGGCAAATGACACGAACGATCAAGAATGGCGCTGTGGCGCTTCTATGGACGGCGGCCGCGGCCGCATGGGCCCAAACCGACATGCGCGGGCATTGGAGCGGATCGCTCGACACTCCGAACGGTCCTGTAGCGATTGAGGTTGACCTTGACGAAGCCGCGAGCGGCTGGATTGGATCCGTGTCGATCCCGGCGCAGGGAGTGAACGGGTTGCCGCTCGATGCAATCGCGTTCACTGACGGGAAGGCCTCGTTTCACTTCAAGGGCGTTCCCGGCGATCCCAAAGTGGAAGTGTCAAAGGCAAGCCCCTCAGTCGCGCAACGGCTCGTGGGGACTTGGGAAGGCACTCTGCCGGTCGGCTCCGGATTGCGGATTGTGTTAACGATCTCCAACGGAAAGGCGGGGGCCGAAGCGACCATGGTGAGCGTGGATCAGGGAAATGCCCAGATTCCGGTTGCCGGAATCTGGGCAGAACGGCGCGAAGCTGAGCCTGGACCTAAAAGTGGTCGGCGGCGGTTATGAAGCCGAACTCAGCCAGGACGGAGCTCAACTAAGCGGAACCTTTACCCAAGCGGGAAACAGCTTCCCGCTGCAACTCAAGAAGAACGCGAAGTGATTATTTCTTTATAACTCGCAGGCGCCATTCGATCACCTTACCGCGAACGACGTAACACAGGTAATACTCCCACCAGCGCCGCAAGCGGGGCGA
The DNA here is from genome assembly GCA_030037375.1 of Bryobacteraceae bacterium. Classification (GTDB taxonomy): domain Bacteria; phylum Acidobacteriota; class Terriglobia; order Bryobacterales; family Bryobacteraceae; genus Palsa-187. The sequence continues at coordinate 8,086 of JASHRP010000316.1, forward strand.
TGCGTTGATCAGCCACTCGAAGCCCAGCAGCCTCCACAGAGAAAGCAACTTCACGCGGACGGAAGTCTCCGCGAATCTCGCGCTGGAGTAATAGCCGTA
>JASHRP010000317.1 GCA_030037375.1 Bryobacteraceae bacterium
CGATCCCGGCGACGATCTCGAAGTACTCCTTGGGCGGCGTGATGAATCCGCCGACGCCCTGGATTGGCTCGGCAATGAACGCAGCCAGACGGCCCGAGGTCGAAGTCCGGATCATCTCGTCTAAATCGCGCGCGCAGCGCACGCCACAACTCGGGTACGTCGCGCCCAGGGGACAGCGGTAACAATATGCGTTCAGAGCATGGGTGAATCCCGCCGCGGGAGCACCCCCCAGACGCCACGCTCCTTGTCCCGTTGCCGCCATTGCGAGCGCGGATCGTCCATGGTAGCTATGCCGCAGCGCGACCACATCAAAGGATCCGGTGTAGCACCTCGCCGTCAAAATCGCGGTCTCATTCGCTTCCGTGCCGCTGTTCGAAAAGAAACTCTTGGTGAGTTTGCCGCCCGGAGTTATGCCGGCGATTCTTTGCGCAAGCGCCGCCTGCGGCTCATTCGCGAACACCGTCGAGACGTGCTGCAATGCTCCGATTTGCGCGGTTACTTTGCGGTTGACCGTCTCATTGCAGTGTCCCACGCTAATGGTGACGATGCCTCCGAAGAAATCCAGATATTGATTGCCGCGGGCGTCCCATACGAATTGATCCTTCGCGCGAGCCACCACCAGCGGCTCCTTGAAGTAATGGAACACCGAAGGGAACAGGTACTGCTGGTTCGCTAGGATAATTTCCTGCTCGGTCATGCGGTCTCCCGAAGCCGTTATAGCATAGATCCGCTTACACCTCGGCTTAAAGGATTCTGCGGGGAGGCCGATAGAAGGATGGAGATCTGCCAAGGCCGGGAGCGCGGCCAGCACGGGTACACTCGACACCGCGGTGCACCGCGTGGGGACCTAGCTCGCCTCCCGGCAATTACTCATATCGGCCAGGTACCGGCGTACCCTCATGGCGTAAGTAATCGAGACATAGTACTGATTCCGCAGGGGTTCTATCTCTGCTTGACACGTGTATAGTGTCTGCATACACTGTACAAAGATGCAGGATCCAACGCTTAAAGTCGACGCATCGTCGTCCGTGCCACTGGTTAGGCAGATTGTCGATCAACTGCGAGTGCTGTTGGTGGAAGGCGCGCTTGCACCTGGCTCGGCTCTGCCGCCGGTTCGCCGGTTGGCGACCGATCTAGCGGTCCACTTCAACACGGTCGCGGAAGCCTACCGGCAATTGGCTTCCGAAGGCTGGCTCGACCTGCGTCACGGTCGAGGCGCGATAGTGATGGAGCGCGAGGCCCCCCCGGCATCGAAGCGCGAGATCACCGGCTACCGCCAGCGTCTGCGCGAGTTGATTTCACAGATGCGCGCGCAGGGCATACCCGCGGCTCGGATCGCCGTGGAGTTGAAGGAACTCGCGGAGGGAGTGAAATGACGTCGGCGTTAGCTGCCATATTCACGATCGTTTTCGTGCAACTGATTATCACCGCCGCCACGCTTGCCTTGCCCAACATGGCACATCGCGAACTGCTGTTCGGCGTCCCACTCCCGCAAGGCTTTCGTTCAACCGAAATCGGCCGCCATGCTCTTAGGATCTATCGCACCTGGATCGCGATTCCCGCCGTCGCCGGCCTGTTAGGAATCGTTTGGCTGCACAATCCGTGGATCAATATCGTCGCAGTATTTCTCACGGCGGCGGCGTCCGGATGCGGATTCGTAATCCAGAATCGAAACTTGAAGCCGTACGCTGTTCAACTTCCGCAGGTGCACCGGACGGCGCTGATCGCCGAGGAGCCCTTGCCCCGGTTCATTTGGCTCGGCGCTTTGCCCCTGCTGTTCCTCGGGGGTGTCTCCGTTTTTCTGCGCCAGCATTGGGATCAGATCCCGTTACGGTACCCGGTGCACTTCGACATCAACGGAAATCCCAACCGATGGGCGGAGCGCACCTTCAGAGGCGTCTATGGGCCGCTCATCTTCGGTGGGGAGATTACGCTCCTCTTATTTGCGTTCGCGCTCGCAGGTTGGTACGGATCGCGGCGATCTGAGCCGATGCGCAAACCCACGCTGACCGTGATGCTCATCGTAGAGTTGACCATCGCGCTCCTTTTCGGCGGAATTTCTCTCGTAACTACCGGCCTCGTTCACATCCCGCTGGTGGGATTGGCCCTAGGGCCACTTCTCTTGATAATCCCTGCCATGTGGTACGCGGTCCATCAATCCAACCAGCCGCGCGAACCCGTCGATCCGACCCCAGAGGAATGCTGGAAAGGCGGCATCATCTACTACAATCCGAGTGACGCGGCTCTGTTCGTGCAACGGCGCGACGGCGTCGGTTTTACCGTGAATCTGGCGAACCGTTGGAGCTGGATGATCTACGGAGGCCTGTTTCTGGTGATCGCCACGTTGCCAATCGTTTTACACTAGAGGTTCCTTCCGTGTGCCGATTCCCTGCGGCGCCCGTAGGAATCCATCCATGCCTAACCTCGAAGTTAAATGCTCCGCCGACATGAAGCAGTACTTCCTGGAGAACGACGCGGAGCTCCTCAAAAAACTGCACGATTTGCTCAAGAACCATCAATCGCTCGACCCGGATACAGAAGAACCGAAGAACACGGTGCTCCGGAACCGCGTGGCCACCACACTCGCGCCTTGGGATTACTGCATCGTGGGTGATGAGCCGGGTTCGAGCAAACGCTGTTCGGTGAATTTCGCGCTTGGCGACAAACCTGATCGCAAGGGCCCGCTCGGCGATCGTTTGCGCAAGGACCTCGGCCTCGATCTCGAAGACGTGATCGTCGCGCACCTTTCGTCGAAATACAGCATGGAGGAAGGCCGCGAATACACGATGGTCTCGGAGACGCGCGAAGTCAACCGGCACCACTATAATGACCGTCCTCGCAAGCAGTTGAAGCCACTCCCGAAGAACATCGCGCCAGATCCGGCTCCCGAGAAGCCCACCTTCGCGATGCCGGCCGGCGCCATCAACACTCACTGCCATGTGAATAGCAATGGCCTGACGCCGTTCCGTTGGTCGGACGATCGCAAGTACGACCCCGCCTTCGCGCCATGGAAGATGCTAGAAGAGCTGGATAACTTCCTTGGTTTCTCGGGGGAAGTTGTCGTCGCGGCCACGTGCCACGGAACGGACAACGCGTTTATGGTGAATGCGCTCAAGAAGTCGAAGGGCCGCGCGCGTGGAGTGGCATTCGTTGAGAAGAGCGTATCGGACGAAGAGTTAATTGAGCTGGATCGCGCTGGCGTGCGCGGCGTTCGCTACAGCTACGTCAAGCGTCTCACCAACCCGCCTCCGCCGGAAGAGA
>JASHRP010000318.1 GCA_030037375.1 Bryobacteraceae bacterium
AGAATGCCGGTTCGGTTGGCGGCGGGGTGCATGGCCCTGCTCGCTCTTCTGCTGGCGGGCCTGGTTGTAAGCCTTCAATCGACCGGACGCCGCGCCGCAGCGCTGGCTGCTAAAAAGACGAAAGAACTCGAGACCGCGCTGGTGGCGGCGGACGCGGCCAACCGGGCGAAATCGGAATTCCTGGCCAACATGAGCCATGAAATCCGCACGCCGATGAATGGAGTGCTGGGCATGACATCGCTGCTGCTGGAGACGCCGCTCGATCAAGAGCAGCAGGAATTCGCGGAGACAGCCCTGCGCTCCGGACAATCGCTGTTGGGCATTCTCAACGATATTCTCGACTTTTCGAAGATCGAGGCTGGAAAGTTGGACATCCTGCTGGAGCCGTTCGACCTGCATGCGGTGGTCGGCGACGTGGCGAGTCTGATGACTCCTGCCGCCGCGCAAAAAGGGCTCCGGTTCGATCCGCGCATTTCCCCCGATGTGCCGAAGACGGTGGTGGGAGACGCCTTGCGCGTCCGTCAAGTGCTGTTGAATCTCGCTGGAAACGCCGTGAAATTTACTTCGCAAGGTCACGTGGCGATCAAGGCTGACTGCGTCGAGCGAACGGATGAGCACGCGGTGGTTCACCTCGTGGTGGAAGACACCGGAATCGGCATTGCCGAAGATGTCCAGAAGACCATGTTCGACAAATTCACGCAGGCCGATAGCTCCATTACAAGGCGCTTCGGCGGCACTGGATTGGGTCTTGCAATCAGCAAGCAGCTTGTCGATCTGATGGGCGGCAAACTGGGAGTCAAAAGCTCACCTGGCGCTGGGGCCGAATTCTGGTTCACGCTCTCCTTTGGGTTGCCGAAGGCGCCGAAGACGAAGGAGAATTCCAAGAGCGCCTTGAAAGACCTTCAAGCGCAGATATCAAGTTGACGCGTTCAGTGTGACCGTGGCGGCTTTGAGTCCGGGAGCGCTGGCTGTGAGCGTGATCGCGCCCGCTGTTCGTGATGTCCGCACCACCGCGAGCGCCCTCCCGTGAAAGAGTCGGCGCTGATTGCCTTGATACGGCTCTTCGCTGGTCATATCTCCATTGCCCACCGCCGCGATTGTCGCCGGTCCTTTGAGTGTGAAGCTGATCTGATGATCTGCGTTCGGGTGCGGCTGGCCAGTTGCATCGATCGCATCCACCGTGACAAACGAAAGATCTTGCCCATCCGCCCGAAGCGCACGGCGATCCGCGGTGAGACGAAGCTGGGCCGGTTCGCCAACGGTGGGTAGCACGGATTCCGCGATCGATTTTCCATCGCGAACGGCGACCGCCTTCAACACACCCGGCGCGTACGGTACGTTGAAACTTGCTTTGAACTGTTCAGCGCGCGTCGTGGGCTTCTCGCCGATCAGTTTGCCGTCGAGGTACAACCGGACGGATTCGCCGCGCGAGTAAATCTCGACTTCCAGCGGCTTACCTTCCATTCCGGGCCAGGTCCAACTCGGATACGCCGGCCACACGCCCCACATCGTGACTGACATTGCTTTGCCTTCCGGCACGGGTTGGCGAACGGCCATGTAGAGTTTCTCGCCGCGACCCCACAGGATGTTGCGGTAATGGCCGATTGCTTTACGCGTTCCGCAGATATCGATGTCGCCGCACACCGCGCCGTGCCACGGATACGGAGCGCCGAAACCTTCGCGGCTGGTGTCCTTCGCATCGCGGAGGGTCGATCGCCCCAGGCCCGATTCGCCCAGATAGTCGATCGCGGTCCAGACGAAACTTCCGGCGATGTACGGAAAATCGTTCACCATCGCCCAATCGTCGAATGTGGCTCGCGGGAATGACTCGGTGCAAACCATGATTCGAGAAGGCGCGCGCTTGTGGTCCTCGACGTGGTTGCTCAAATTGTAGTTGTAGCCGCCGATATCGAGCGCCGAATAATAGCCGTCCGTGTCCGTCCACTTGGGGACAAAGTTCAGCGCGGAAGTGACCGGGCGCGTGCGGTCAAGTCCGCGCAAATAATCAGCGATCATCTTCGCTTCCTGCGCTCCCAGGGGCTCTCCGCGCTCTCCGATTTCGTTGCCGATGTTCCACATAACCACGGAGGGATGATTGCGGTCGCGGAGTATCATCGCCTCGATGTCCCGCTGCCACCAATCCTTGAAGACTACGCTGTAGTCGAACTTGTTCTTGCCGCGCGACCAGCAGTCCAAGGCTTCGTCCATCACCAGCATTCCCAACCGGTCGCAGGCGTCGAGAAACGCGGGAGACGGCGGGTTGTGAGCCGCGCGAATGGCGTTGAATCCGGCGTCCTTCAGCAGTTGAACTCGCCGCTCCTCCGCGCGATCGAACGCCGCTGCGCCGAGCGGACCATTGTCGTGATGGATACATCCGCCGGCCAGCTTGACCGGTGTTCCGTTCAACACGAACCCGCGTTCGACGGACCACTCTACAGACCGAATGCCGAACGCAGTGGCCACTTCGTCCACGGCCTTGCCATCCTGAATCACTCGCGTGACCGCTCGATGGAGGTTCGGCGATTCCGGACTCCAAAGAGCGGGCTTCTCGATGGCTATTTCCTGGCTCGCTTCGATGGAATCCCCCGCCCCGAGATCGACGACGGCATTCGCTTGGCCCACCGCTGCGCCGGAGCCCGAGTAGATCGTCGTTCGAAGGATGAATTTCGAGCTTGCGCTTGAATCGTTCGCAATCCGGGTCTTGATCGACGCTTTTGCCCGCGCCGCGCTCACCTCGGGCGTGACGATGAAGACTCCCCAAGGAGCAACGTGCACAGGCCCCGTGACGTGCAGCCAGACGTGGCGATAAATGCCGGAGCCGGCATACCAGCGCGAATTCGGCTGTTGCGATTGATCGACGCGCACCGCGAGGACGTTGCTCGCTCCAGGTTTCAGGTGCGGCGCCAAATCGTGAAAGAACGTTGTGTAGCCGTACGGATGAGTGCCGAGCTCGTGGCCATTGATATAGACTGTGGCGTTCATGTAGACGCCTTCGAACTCGACGCTGACGCGTTGGCCGGTCCATGCGTCGGGCACAGAAAACGTGCGGCGATACCAACCGACGCCCGCCGGGAAAAAACCTCCGCTGCCTCGCATCGGGCTATTCGGATCGATCTTGCCCTCGATGCTCCAATCGTGCGGCAGGTCAACCGGTCGCCATGTGGACGCATCGAAAGATGGATCCCCCGCGCCGCGCGGATCGCTCAGCAGAAATTTCCAATCGTGATCGAAGAGAATGCGCTCGCGCGGGGGTTGCGGATCGGTCGCGGCGTTGGCGGATCGCAAAATGCCCGCCGCAGGGAGAATCGCGCAAAATGTTCTGCGGTTCATCGAGTCAGTTGGGAGCTTCCATGTACAGCCTGGTAACGAAGCCGGTCATGGAGCTGACGTTGGGCCAATCCGTATTCGCGGCCCACTCCGGGTAGCTGGTCTTGAAAACCTCGGTGAGGCGCTTCGCCGCGTCGGAAGCGGATACGCCCTGCTTCTTGAGCGCGGCAACCCGGGTCTGCATGTCTCGAATAAACGCCGCCTCGGAAGTGATCAACGATCCATCCCCGACTCTGCTGTGTGTCGGAACCACGATCTGAGGTTTGAGCTGCGCGAGTTTGTCGAGCACCGTCAGCCAGCTCGTGAAGCTCCCTCCGGCCGATGCCACCGATGGCACGACCTTGTTTTGAACGATGTCTCCGGAGATCAAGGCACGGTCCGGTTCGACGAAAATCAGCTCGTCGCTCGCAGTGTGCCCCGCGCCGAGAAACATGAGCCTCACGGTCACGCCGCCGCCGAGGTTGAGCTTGGCGTCGGCATCGAATGTAATGTCCGGAGGCCGGAGCGGACCCAGTCCTTGCAGGGACGGCGCGAATTGCGGCGAGTTGCGGAAGAACGTCATGGTCTGCTCGCCTTCCCGATCGAGCTCTTGTTGTTGAATCGCGGGGCGGATCAGAATTGTTTCGGGGGGAAATGAGTTGACGCCGGAGGCATGTTCGGGATGATAATGCGTCGTGGTCAGGAACAGCTTCTGGCCTTTCGAAAGGCGCTTGGCCACTCGCGCGGCCGTCGCGCCGTTGGCGTTGCCCAACCCGGTATCGACGACGAG
>JASHRP010000319.1 GCA_030037375.1 Bryobacteraceae bacterium
GAAATCGCCCAGTGCTCTTTCGGCTTCGTCCCGGTTGTCCGTCAAGGGCTGGAGGATGCGGCCTCTGACCGCGAAAGCCGCGACGCCGATCCGATCGCCGGCCTGAAGCTGGTCGAAGGCGGCTCGCGCGGAGTCCGAGACTTTCTGGAGCACCGGCCACATACTGGCGCTGACATCGAGCAGCACCATCACGTCCAAAGGCGTTTGGTCGCGAGAAAGGGCGGAAATCGGTTGCGGCTCGTCGTTGTCCAGGATCACGAAGTCGTCCTTCGTCAGCCCGTCGACCAGCCGTACGCCGTCGGCAACCTCGGCGTCGACCCGCACCAGCGTCACATCGGATCGAAAAATGCCGTCCTGCGCATCGAGGGCCATGGTCAAGGCGACCGCCGGGAGGATTTTCTTCAACCGATTGGTCATGGGCGCCGCTCGCCTATCGTTCAGTGGGACGAACGCGGAGTCTCGCCGGTTCCGTTGTCCCCGACTAGCGTGCACATAACGATTGACGACTTCGCTTACGCGAGATCTCTTTTATCGCCGATAAATGGCTCAACAATTGTGTGCTCGATAGCAAGCACTTGTCCGTCCGATTTCCTTGTCAGGACGGCATCGACTGCGCCGTCAATCCGCTTGTCCCGCCAGTCAATGTCAGCGTCCGCCCACGAATAGTTCTCGTAGGCAGAGCAAAATTGCTGTATGAACGTGTCCTCCCGCCGTTCGCCAGTGGGCATAAGCCCAGTCTCTCAATTCGCGATCAGACAGGATCGACAAATTACACTAGCCTGTCGTACTCCGCATGGCTGCCTGCCAATCCAACCAAACGACTCCGTCCCGGACCATCACGCCAATCGCGCGGTAACCAAGACCGATTCGCATAGATGTCCGTTTCACCTTCCAGCTTCTTGAACTGCAAGCTCGATGGGCAGGATTTGTTTCAAACAGCCGATACGCCCGCTGAGCATCGCCCCGCACACTGGCGCGTAAAGCCGAGAACAAACGCCGGAACTGGCGCGTCGTCCTCGACCGGATCAAAGCAGTTCGTCGAGCGGCTCCGTCTCGCCGCGTGCGTCTTCCGCGAGTGCTTCACGAGCCATGCGGCGAACCACATCGCGCCTTTCCGTGAAGCTCTTCTTCCACGCCTCCTTATCCGCAAGCGACGCCAATATCTGGGACGCGATCGCATCCTGTTCATCCTCCGAAAACGCCGCGACCTTCTCGACCGCCTGCTCCAGCAGCCTGGACATACCCCCATGCTAGCAACTCGACCGCGAACGGGCCAGGGATTATCACCCATCGCGGCCCTCCACAACCGCCCTGGTGTAACCGGAACTCACCTCATAAACCCTCTCTCATTAGGGATCGGATTGCCGATACGAACGGTATGAGCACTACTTCCATAAACAATCTCGCCAATAGCGACTTACAGTCTATTCTCAACGGCGCTCTCCAGAACGCTTCGACAGTTAACAACAGCGGCGGCGTTGGTGCGTCGTCGTCTCTCGCTCAGCAGACAGACAACAGTCAGCTCTCGCCCTTAGGCCAGGTGTTGAGTACGCTCCAGCAGTTGCAACAATCGGACCCAGCCGAATACCAGCAGGTTACCCAGCAAATCGCCACGAATCTGCAAAGCGCTGCACAAACGGCCCAGACGGATGGAAACACGACAGAAGCAAATCAACTCAACCAGCTTGCGACAGATTTTACCAGCGCCTCGAAGACCGGACAGCTCCCCAACATACAGGACTTGGCCCAAGCTGCCGGCGGCCATCACCATCATCATCATCGTGTCGAGTCATCCTCAACAGACGCCAGTTCCAGCGATAGCAATTCAACTAGCGCGTCCACCAGCAGCAGTTCGAGCAGCGCCGCAAGCCAGACGGCGAGCCAGCTTTTCTCTTCCTACCAGGAAAATGGAACCCAGAATGACGCCCTGAATCCTCTGAGCATCATCTCTAATACGCTGTCCGCCGCCGGAATCCAACTGTCCGATGCTTGACGTTTAGCTGCGGCTGGCGCCGGTAGGCCCAGCTCGGGCAGATTTACCGCGCGGCGGCGGCGACGGTTCACCTAAGAAACGCAACGGCATGGCCAAAGGTACCCCGCACACACTTGCGGGTCACTCAGCGGGCCTCTGCGCTGGGCGGCTCCGATTCATCCAGAATGACCAGTTCCACGCGCCGATTGCCCGCGCGCCCCTCCGGCGTATCGTTTGTCTGCGCCGGACGGTTGGAGCCGTCGCCCGAAACGGACATTCGTCTCTCATCGATGCCGTAACGTCCGCTCAGCATCTCCAGCAGCCGCATGCCCCGCGCCACCGAAAGCTCCCAATTGTTCTTGAAGTGGTCATTGTGAATCGGCGAAGAATCCGCGTGTCCAACCAGGATCACGTGATTGGGAATGTCCCGCAGAACGCCGGCGATTTGCCCAACCAACGGAAGCGCGGCGCCGCCGATGCTATCGTCGCCGGCCGCGAATAAAATCGCTTGCGGAAGACTCACCACCAGCCCGCGAGGCTCCCGCCGCACCTCAAATCCGGCATGCTCCAGTTTGTGCTGGAGCTGGTCTTCGACGCGCGGCGGAGCCGGCGCAGCCGCCGGAGAGGGCGACGCCGCGGCCGGAGGAGGTTGGGGAAGCTTGGCGGCGGGCGCCAGAGTCTTCGCCGCCGCGGCAACGAAAAAGACCAGCAGAATGGTGACCACGTCCAGATAGCTGACCATCCAGCGGTCGCGGTTCGATTCGGGCAGGAGATATTTCGGTTTCATTGGACCGGCCGTTCCCGCTGGAAGGCATTCAAGCGCTCCGCGGCCAGGGATGGATGCACGCGGTCAAGAATGCACAGGGCCCCTTCCAGAATCAGTTCATCGGTTTCGAATTTGTCGGCCGTCATCGAGCGAATCCGGTGCGCCAGCGGCAACAACAGCAGGTTCGCCAGGCCCAGCCCGTACAGCGTGGAAGCGAATGCCATGCCCACTCCGCCGGCCACCGCGGAGAGATCGGAGAAACGCCGCAAAGCGTCGATCAACCCCACCACTGTTCCCAGCACTCCAATCGTGGGCGCGAATCCTCCCGCGATTTCGAGCGTTCGCGCCGCCGCCTCGCCCCGGCGCTCGCGCAGCCTGAGCTGGGTTTCCATGGCCGTTTGCAATTCGTTCTTCTGTACGTCGAGCGCCAGCATCAGCGACTCCCGCACGAATTCGTGGCGGCTGGTCCGGATCGTCGGTTCGATTCCGAGTAATCCTAATGTACGTGCCGCGCGAATGTAGGACAGGAGCTCTTGCACCAACTCCCCGCGATCGACACTGGGTTCCCATAGAAGCTCCGCTACTCTGCG
>JASHRP010000320.1 GCA_030037375.1 Bryobacteraceae bacterium
TTTACGCAATCTTGCTGGGCGCGGGCCTGGGATTGGAGCTGCTCACCCGGCCGTACGAATGCGTCTTCCTGGCCGCGATCGCGGCCGTGTTCTTCGTTCTGCCGAAGTGGCGAGGCATGCTTCCGTCCGTGCCGCTGGTGATCGCGGCCACTTTGCCCGCGCTCTCGCTTTCGCTCGCGCAGAACAAAGCGGTCACCGGAAGCTGGTTCACCCTGCCGTACATGGCTAGCCGCGCCCAATACGGCGTTCCAACCACGTTCACGTTTCAGCCCGATCCGGCCCCGCATCGCGAGCTTAGCGCGGAACAGAAGCGCGGTTACGACGTTCAGTCCGAAGTGCACGATCGAGAAGCCGCGAGCAGCCTGTGGGACCGGCTCCTCGACCGCGCCAGCTTCATTCGCTTTTTCGTGTACCCGGCTCTGTTTGCCGCGATCCCGGGCTTGATCCTCGCGTTCAAGCGGCGCCGCGCGATTCTTCCGGCCTGCGCCATCCTGCTATTCCTGATCGGCGCGATCTTCTACCCGTACTTTTATCCTCACTACCTCGCCGCGCTGTGCTGCGTGTTTCTGCTGCTGATCGTGGCGGCGCTGAAGCACACTCCTCGAATTGCTGCCTTCGCCGTGGTCGGGGTCGCGGCGGTTCACTTCGTGTTCTGGTACGGAGTCCATGCCTACGGCAATCAGGATTTTCTCGACGCCTTCGGCCCATTTGAATTGTTCGATTTCGTCAATCACGGCGACCCGGAGGGCCGCTTGCCCATCCTGAAGCAGCTCGCGCAAGCCCCCGGCGATCAGTTGGTGTTTGTTCGGTATGCGCCGTTTCACCCGTTGAGAGAATGGATCGCGAACGCGGCGGATATCGACAGCGCGAAGATCGTCTGGGCTCTGGATCTCGGGCCGGAGGAAGACGCGGAGTTAGCGCAGTATTATTCGGGCCGAACGGTCTGGCTTGTGGAGCCGGACGCGAAGCCGCCGCGCTTGCGGCCCTATTCGGACGCTGCAGCGTCACCGTTTAGGTGATCAAGCTTGAGCTCTGCGCCGGGTAACAGCCACAAAAATTCCCAGAGCCGCCAATCCGAACAGCGCCAGAATGAACGACGGCGGAGCGGGGGTCGCGGGCGGGGCTGCCGCGCTGATCGTAACGCTACCGGTGGCTTGACCATAAAGCGTCCCAGCAACAGCCACGCTGTTCATCGTTTCCGCATAGAGGCCGGGGAGGATCGTCGGCGTAGCTTCCGGCCCTGAGTAAGCCTGTGGCCCAAATATCTCAAATCCGTTCACTGGCGCGGCAATCAAATTTGCAGCGCTTCCAAAGAATCCGATGTTAAGCAGGCCGGACTCAGCGGTGCTATAGAAAGCCACATCCACGGCCCCGACGCTTACCGTAGCGCCTTTAATTTGTAAACGAAATTGGTTACGGGCGCGTCGAAGTCCTCGCCGGCGGCCGAGCTGTTCACCACTGGGTTGCTGGCGACGTTAAAGGAAATGCTCCAGCTGGTACTGGGGGCTGTCCAACTGGAAGATGGAGTCGTCGCGCTGAACGTCCCGGCGGTGGTCACCGTCAATGTCGCGGCGCTCAAACTTAAGCCGGCGCACAAAAAGAGAAGTCCAAGGGCCGAACGGCGCATGCAGCTCCTCCTGACTTGAGTCCAATTTGAACTGACAGCTTAAGAGCCGGACGGCTCCAGCAGCACCCGGGTGTCTGACAAAAGAGTGCTACTCAGGCCTGAAATTTAGATTTTTCGGAAAGTATAACGGGCGTTAGCGGGCGAAGTCAAGGCAAAAGATGCGGGGGCGTTCCAAATCCCGATTCGCTTGCAGCAGAGCGTGCGTACGGTCACGGGGCCGCTTCACCAAACGGTCTTGCGTGGTTCGAAAGCTGCGCTCGATACGGCCTTGGACCGCGCCGAGCGTGCGGCAATCCACTCGATATCTAGTTCGCGGAGTGCCTTGCGAATCTGGGTCTGAGTATTCGAAGGTGCGAGGGCGTCCGCTCCCTACCGCGACCGCCCCTTTCACCTCCCTATCTCTGACTGCATTCGGAATGGCCGCAGTTGCAAATAATGTCGGCGGTTTTGGCTTCTCCTTCGCAATACGTGCTGCAATATCTGCTCCCCGGCTTGGCAGGGCAGTGACAGCTTGGGTGCGCGCACTTATCGGTTCGCTCGGGCATGACGAGTCTCCTGAGCAGGAGATGAGATTCGATAGGACGTACGTTTCGGCGAAACGAGCCTGCTGGGATGCGACGCCGGCAAGCTGGCCGCTCCATTTTGCGGTCAGTGCTGACCGGGTCTCCCGTGGCGCCAGCGTTTGACGTCGCGGCGAACCGTCTGGACGGAGAAAGCCGACTCGATCAAGGTCCAGCGGAAGCCGGAACTACCGGGGAGCGCGCTGGTAGGCTGGTTGGGCGCTTTTCGTTTCGGACAGCATACCTGAGGTATCGAACACATTTCACGCGAATCAAGGCTTCAGCGCCACCATCTGCATAGTCCAGCCATTGTTCGCTGAGCCTGTCGCTTGGTAGGAACTGGGGTTTCCAGCGGAAATCGCCGGGCTCGAAGCGCCGGCTGCGATGGTCAGGGTCAGGTTTAGCGCTGCCGGTACCACTGCTGTTGGCGGCGCTCAGTCCCACAGTCGAGGTGCCCGCCGAGGTCGGAGTCCCCGAAATCAATCCGCTGGCCGTGTTGACGGAAAGACCGTTGGGGAGATTAGTGGCGTTAAAACTGGTGGGCGAGTTGGTGTCGGTGATCTGGTAGGAAAAAGGCCGTGCCCACGGTCCCGCTGGCTGAGGTCGAGCTGGTGATCGCCGGCGCGCCTACAGTGCTGGATCCGGGTTTGAGCGCCACCATCTGTATTGTCCAGCCGTTGTTTGAGGATCCGGGACTCCCCGCCGACATGTCTTCGATCAGGTTATTGTGAAGGGTTGAACGGGCCGTGAAACCCGGGCCCGCTGTACAGGTCCAGTCGGCAACGCAATATCCATAGATCAAGTCCCCGGCGACGGAGGTAGTGGCATTGCCGCTCGAAACGGGCCCGGCAGACCCGGAACTTCCCGCCTGGGCATCAATTGGATTCGATGGATTTGCGCCCGAATATTCCGTAATGTAGGCCTCGATTTCACTGTTTGCGGAGAGGGTAATCGTAACCGTGTCCGGACCACCGATAATGTTTGGAGCGTAGTAGACGCGGCTGAGGGTGCCACCCGGCGAGGTCAGTTGGGATCCAACCTCTTTGAAGGCGTTGCCTTGCGAGTCAGTGACGGCAGCAGTGCTGGAGTTTGAGAAATCGAATCCGACCCAAATCACATCGCCCGTAGTTGTGTTCGCCGGGAACGAAACGGACCAGGAACTGCCCCCTCCAGAGGAGGCGCTCGAGGCTGCTTGCACAAACGCGACGGCCGGCCCGCCGGAATTGATCGTTAGGGTCAGGGTGGCGCTGCCCATCCCGCTGCTGTTGGTCGCCGTCAACGTTACAGAAAATGTGCCCGACACTGAGGGAGTTCCCGAAATCAGCCCGGTTGCGGCGTTGACCGACAGGCCGGACGGCAATCCATTCGCACCATAACTGGTGGGCGAATTGATAGCCGTAATCTGATAAGAGAACGGACTGCCAATTGTTCCGACGGCCGACGTGGGGCTCGTGATTGCCGGCGGTGGCGGCCCGTTGAAGTCGTCATAAAAAATGTTGGACCCGTTCTGTGAGACTTGCACGTAATCCACTTGAGTGGTCCACGGCAGGCTGCTGTTGTTGACCGATCCCATGAAGAACATGTCGATCTTGAGGTACATTGGCGCGCTGGGGACGTAGCTTTGCGAAACCGTGCACGTCGTAACTCCATCCACTTCCCACACCAAAGACCCCGGCGACCAAATCAAGTCGTACACGTGGAAGTCTTGGCTCGCGTCGCTTAAAGAAGGTTAGCAGCCGTCGTTGTGGGCTTTGTTGTCCACGTGGATCTGCTGATTCACAGTAGTCACGGTACCCAAAAATTCGGCGATATCGATCTCCTGGCCGTTGCAGTTGTTGTCCGTACCCGTGGGATCGGATGGCTGGCAGCCGGAATCGTACATCCAGACGGCGGGCCAAGCTCCGTCGCCGACGCCCCCTCCGATCTTCATGCGCAAACGCAATCCCGGAAACCGCCGTTACCGCAGAGGAACCGAAGGTCCATGAGGGCGCTGAGCCGTTCGTCGTGTTCGCCAGGTACGCCGAATTCCCGGAAAGTACATACCGCTGATGGAGCTGACCGGCTGCTCTGGGTTGATCGCTTGAATGACGAAATCATTGCTGCCCCGAAGATTCAACGTCGATCCTGGCTGCGTGGCTGAGGACGCCGCTTGGTCCAGTGCATAGGCAGTTCGTACCCAAGTGGACCGTTGGTGTAAGGGACCTCATAGACCTTGACCGTCGCTCCACCGGAAGTCCCGGAGAAAAAAATGTCACTGTCGTTACTCCGCCGGCGGCGGACAACACAAAAGCGCAGTCGACTGATCCGGCCACATTGTCGGAGGCAAAACACTGCGCGGTCGGCTGTCCGCCTCCACCGGCTGGGTGATACCAACTGATTACCGGCGTTATCAGTAACATTCGAAATCGAAATGCCGGAGCTCGCCATCCGCACGTACCCAACCAAAAGATAGCCCGCGCCCGAAGATGGAACCGTGATCGAACAGGTTGTCGCGCTTCCGCAGGACTGCGCAGCGATGGTGGGAGTGCCGAAATTCGCCCACAAAGGGGCGGTTGCAAGCAATCCCGACCAACCCGGTTACAAGTTTTTAAGAATTGCGGCGAACTGGCTTGCTCCTGAAGCAACCATGCGGGAGCGCCGCCAGATTGCTGGCCCTTTTTAAACAGACCTTCACGTGATCGAACAACTCTGATCACAGAGCCCGAAAGGTCGGTTTTATGATACAGCTCAAAGGTGCGGGCGTTACATCGAGCGCGCGTTAAACCCAAGAAGCGAAGAGCGATTTGAGTACTGACGAGCCCGGGCAACCTGCCGGGCCTTCCGGCGTCCACTCTTGGACTCCGGTGGGGACTCCAAGGCAGGGTCACAGAACATTGGGGAAATGTAACTGTTTGAAACTTTTGGTCGGGCCGCCGGGATTTGAACCCGGGACCTCTTGCACCCCAAGCAAAAAATATCAATCACTTACAGACAGCCCTCAATGAAAACAAAAGGCTTGTGGGGCCACGATTTGGACGCCAAATGGACGCCGGAAAGCCTTCCAGCGCGGTTTGGGACTCCTATTGGACTCCGTCAGGCATTGACGTAAGATGTCCCGCAGGTTTAACATGGCCATGTGAAGTAACATGGCCATGTGAGATACCATGGCCATATGAGGAGACGCCAAATGTCCGCAGTCGGCGGTGCGGAGTTCGAGAATATTCTGGTCAGAGCCTTTCGCAAGAAGGGGTGGCGTGTGCGTCGGCATCCAATATCGGGAAACCTGCGCGCGGACCTTCTGGTCGATGCCGGCGACAAAAAGTACATCGTTGAACTCAAACTAGCATCTGAAGCGCGTCGCGATCGGCTGGTTCCACTTCTTTCTCAGGCAATCCTGCAGGCCCAGGCGATCTGCCGACGGTTTCCCGAGCCGGCAGCCCCCCTTGCGGTTATAGCCGCGGATCATGTTCCTGAGTCGCTAGCAGACCATCTGAAAAAATTTGCCGAACAGAATGCTCCCGATGTTGCCATCGGGATCATTGACGCCGGCGGTTTCCGCTCATTTGTAGGCCCCGGCATCGAGGGCCTCGACGCGGAGCCATCCCGATCCTCATCAGTCGAAGTCACTTCGCCTAGCCGGCCACCCGACCTCTTTTCAGACCTGAACCAGCTGATGCTCAAGATCCTCCTGGGCCAAAAGCTTCCAGAGAACCT
>JASHRP010000321.1 GCA_030037375.1 Bryobacteraceae bacterium
ACGGCCGCCGTCACGCCGATGGTCGCCCCGAGCGCGTGAGCGCGCGTCCGTACCAGCTTCATATAGGATTTGGTCTTCATTTGCGACTTATGGCAAGCAATGGCCGCTTCCCACCTGGATTCGATGCCGCTCACGTCGATCACGATGTCGGGAATTGGCGAAAAAGTCTGCGTAATCGAATAGAAATAAAGGTGGCCAATGGCGTGGCTGGGCAGCTCGCGCAACTCCGCCAACCCGCCGAAACGAGCCAGTCGTGCGGCATCACGGGTCAAATGTGAGCACGCGACATGATCTGGATGCTGATTCGGTTCCCCGTGCGGCGTCAGGACGATCTGCGGACGGAATCGCCGAATCTCCCGCGCAAGCGCAAACGCAGTTTCCGGACTCTGCCGCAGGTGGCAATCCCCACCCAAGTCCAGGAACTCGATCTCCATACCCATCAGCCGGGCCGCCTCCCGCGCCTCCTCGACCCGTTCCTCAGGGGTGCCGGAAGTCGACGCCTCGCCTTTGGTCAGCACGACAATTCTGACCTGGTTCCCCTTGTCGACTTCCCGCATCAACACAGGTGCGCAGCCGAACTCGATATCGTCCGGGTGCGGTCCGAAAGCCAGAATCTTGACCGGAGCGGCGCTCACGCCTTCTACGCTTCCGTAATCGTGACGGTTACGAGTATGTCGCCCTGTTTGACTGCGTCGACCACGTCTTGGCCCTTGGTCACCTGGCCGAAGACGGTGTGTTTGGGATCGAGGTAGCCCGTTTCCACGTGGGTGATAAAAAACTGGCTGCCGTTGGTGTTCGGCCCGGCGTTGGCCATGGACAGCGCGCCGACTTTATGCTGATTCGTCTTGCCCTTGATCTCGTCCGCGAACCGGTACCCCGGACCACCCCTCCCAGTACCTTCGGGATCTCCGCCCTGAATCATGAAGTCGGCGATTACGCGATGGAAGTTCGTGCTGTCGTAGAACTTGTCTCGCGCCAGGAACACGAAATTATTGACCGTGATGGGTTTGTCTTTGGCGAATAACTCGCAGACAATCTCGCCACGGGACGTATTGAATGTTGCAGTGTAGCTCTTGGACGGGTCTATAGTCATGGGCGGCGGGGCCGGGTATTGTTTGGGCATGCACTAACAGTCTAGCTGACTACCCGGCCACAACCGGTTCCCAAATCCGTTCGCGTCCATTGATCCGTAATTCTCATCGAATGCGCGTATATCGGTGTTAAGCAAACGCAACCAATCGCCGATAGGATCGATTGGAGACGCACGTGCTAGATGAGGCGGCAGGACGCGTGAACAAGCGCACATAAAAAGCGAGGGGCAACTAATGTTAATCGGAGCAGGCATTGCTGGTTTATTGATTATTTCCTTATTCTTCGAGATGGTTTCCTCCTCCCCGAAGCGAATCGAGGAACCCGCGCGGGACACCCGCCTCACCAAGTAGACCGTGAATTAATTCCCCAGCCCGCGTGTCCCAATGGGGCACTTTGTACCGCCTGGGACAAGTCGCGCGACTCATCTGAAACCGATTGTCGGCGTGAATGCGTCGTAGCAACAGTAACTCTGTCCCAAACGGAGGCTTGAGATGTCGGTTCGCCGTGTCGTAATCGCGGCCATCGCCGCAACTGCGGTTTGCTTCGGCCAGACGGGGATGCGCCCGCGTCCGGCGCCGGAGGATTATCCGGCTCATCAGGCCGGGCCCGGATTTTCCCTAGGCGCAGTCGCCCTGACGCCGGATCAGGTGAAGAAGCAGTTCGCTACGGACCTCAATCGTGGATACGTGGTGATCGAAGTAGCGGTTTTCCCCGGCCAACCGATGGACTTGACGGCTCGTGACTTCATGGCAAAGTTCGGTTCGAGCTCGGACATGGAGCGCCCGATGACCGCCCAAGCCATCGCCGCCCATCTGGGAACCAGGAGACCGCCGCGGTTGGATTCGCCCACCACCACCGAGGTTTACGCATCCGAAACCATCGCGGTCGAGCGCACCCCGAATGGACACGCCGTCTATTCGGGAACCAGCACCGGAGTCGCATCTGGAGTTCCCACCGGCGCCCCGCCCGTCGTCGTTCCGCCGGCTGGAACAGACCCGGCCAGCATCGAGGCCGAGCTGGTCTACCTGGGCCTGCCGGAACAAACTATTTCCCAGCCTGCAGCGGGCTACCTCTATTTCCCAAAGCCCGGCAAAGGAAAGTCCGCGCCGGTTCAACTCACCTACTATGGAATGCAAGGGCGTACCACGCTCACGATTCCGGCGAAGTAATTCTTTTGCTATCCGGCGATACGCCGGAAAAACTCGAGCGACTCCGCGGCGCATTTCTCCCAGCGGTAGTTTTGCGCCCGGGCGCGGCCCCGTTTACCGAGCTCGACCCGCAGGGACTCGGATTCAAGCAGGCGCGTGAGCGCAGCCGCCAGCTCCGACGAGCTTCGCGGGTCGATCAGCAACGCTCCTTCCCCGGCAATCTCTGGAAGCGATGACAGATTCGAGGTGACCACCGGAACGCCCCCCGCCATAGCCTGCGCGACCGGAAATCCGAAACCCTCATAAAGAGAGGGATAAACGAACGCGGACGCGCCCGCGGTTAGGCCGGGTAATTCGGATTCCGGAACGTAGCCGAGGTAAGTAGTCTCAGCGCGCACACGTTCCCGAAGCGATGGATCCGCCCATCCCGTCGGGCCGGCGGTCACCAGCTCGAAGGCGGCGCGCAAATCCGGGCGCAACGCGCGCCATGCATCGAGAAGCAGGGCCAAATTTTTTCGCGGCTCGATGGAGCCGACGAATAGCACATACGGCTTCGCGCGGCGCACCGGCAGCGCCTCGAAATATGCCTCCGCGACCCCGGAATGAATCGTGGTGATCCGATCTGGCCCGATTCCCAACATCCGGATCGCATCGCGGCGCGTGTTTTCGGAAACCGCGATCAGTCCGTCTGCGCACTTCAAGATTCGTTCGGCGAAGAACCGGTCGGCGCGGACGGTCGCGGGCGTGTGCAGCTCCGGCATGAGGAAAGCGGTCAGATCGTGAATCGTCGCCGTGAGCTTGGCCCTTCTTGGCGCGTGCCGCACCAGATTCGAAGCATGGAAAACGTCGGTGCGGCCGAGCGCCGCATCCAGAGCCATGGGCCCCAGTC
>JASHRP010000322.1 GCA_030037375.1 Bryobacteraceae bacterium
ATGGAGGAGGAGCTGCGCAGCCAATACAACGTGGGCTACGTTCCGGCGCCGCTAACCGGCAAGGAAGACTCGAAGACCCGCAAGGGAGACACGAGGAGAGGTTCTGTGTTCCACAAGGTCAAGGTGACCGTGAACCGTCCGGGCATGACCGTTCGGACGCGCGAAGGATACTATTCGGGAGGTGACTCGAAATGAGATTCGGAATCTTGTTCATCGCCTCCGTCGCCTGGGCGCAAACGCCGCCGCAATTCGAGGTCCCGACGATCAAGCCTGCGCCGCCGCAGCCCGCCGGACGGACCGATACTCGAATGAGTTCGGACTCACACCGTCTCAACTTCACGAACGTGAACTTGAAGCAGGTGATCGGGAGAGCCTATAAGGTGCAGCTTTACCAAATCGAGGGGCCGGGATGGCTGGAAACCGAGCGCTTCGACATAACAGCCACCTTGCCCCCGGATGCCTCCAGCCAGCAGATCCCTGAGATGCTTCAAGCGCTGCTGGCCGACCGCTTCAAACTCGCGATTCATCGCGAGACCCGGGAGCTGCCCATTTACACGCTGGTGGTAGCCAAAGGAGGACCCAAGTTCAAACCCTCCGAAACGGATGCCGGCATCACCAGCAATTCGAATCGCACCCACTGGCACGTTACCTCCAAAGGCTCCATGCGGCGATTCGCGGAGTTCCTGACGGATCAGGTTGGCCGGCCCGTCGTCGACCAAACCGGTCTCACGGGTTCTTTCGATCTCACTCTCGATTGGGCCGTGGACGATTCCACCAACCACAATGACGCCGAGACCGTACCCTCCCTTTTCACCGCGCTTCAGGAGCAGCTCGGACTGAAACTCGAATCCGGGAAAGGCCCCGTCAAGACCATCGTGGTCGATCGCGCCGAGCGGGCGCCCACGGACAATTAATTCGCTCTTGACACTCTAGTCGGAATCAGATATAACTGATTTCGACTATGAAGGACGATTTCGATTCCTTCCTCCCCCTTTCCCCAGCGACCCTGCACATCCTGCTCGCGCTGACCGCCGGCGACATGCACGGTTACGCCATCATGCAGGATGTCCTCCGGCAATCCGAAGGAAGATACAAGCTCGGACCCGGCACGCTCTACGACAATCTGCAAAAGCTGGTAAAGACCGGCATGGTGAAGGAACTCGGCGCGAAGGCCGGCGATGAGGATTCCCGCCGCCGCTATTACCGGCTCACCTCGCTCGGCAGCGGCGTTCTCGCCGCCGAGATTTCCCGCTTGGAGGATGTCGTTCGGGACGCCAAGTTGCAGCTACGCAAACCTCGGAGGGCATGATGTTTCACTCGTTTTACTCCGCCCTGGTCCGAATGCACCCGCCCGCATTCCGCAAGCGTTTCGGCGACGAGATGCTTTCGATCTTCGACCAAACCGAGGCCTCGCGCCGTCCGGCGGCTTTGGGCGATGCCGCGCTTTCACTCGGCCGTCAATGGCTGTTCCGGCCGGAGTTTCACGACTCGGCAGACTCCGCTCCCAGGCGGCTCGCGGGATCTCCGATGTTTCTCGTCTTAGACGACGATCCAAAGCTCAGCCCGAGCCGTTTGGTCGCCGGCGGCGGGCTTTCTCTCCTCAGCTTCATTGCCGCGTCATTTCTTATCAGCCACGGCGGCAACGCCCAGGCTACGTCGATAGGATCCGGTCTCAGCAGTCTGTTCGGCGTGCATGTGTACAGCACAGCCAGCGGCCAGACCGGGACAGAGGTTAGGGTCGCCGAACCGCCTTCGCTGGATCAGCGGACGATGCGCCTCTTTCGTTCCGAGCCCGTCCTAGTGGCCTTGGATGTGAATGGAGACTTTGTACTCTCTCCCCTCGAAATTGCGAATGCGTCCGCGGCCTTGATGACGCTCGACCGTAACGGCGACGGTGCTTTGGACGTTTCCGAATGCCTCCCGAGATTAGCCGGAGGGAAGACTGCGCCCGACGCTCTTCTAATGCAAACGCATCGAGTCCTTGCAGCTCTTGATACTGACTATGACGGCGTCATCTCCGCCGCTGAAATTCGCAATGCGCCAACTGCCCTCAGGACTCTCGATCAGAATGGCGATGGCCGTATCACTCCCGACGAAATCTTCCCTTGGCTCAAACCATTAGTCTCCATCGAGGTTTCGCGATGACCCGCGCTAAAGAAGTCCCCATGACGGGACTCTTCGCCCTGACTACCTTCTTCGCTTTCGCGCAATCTCCCGCGCCCAAATTCGAGGTCGCGTCCATCAGGCCCGTGAAGGATTGCGGTTTTCCCGGCGGCCCTCCAGGCGACGGCAAGAAGAGCGGACCCGGGCCGGGCGCGCTCCCGGCTCCCCCGCCCGACCGCCTCAACATGTGCGGCCCCGTCATGATGTTCATCAACGTGGCCTATATCGTTCAGCAGGGTAAGCCCACCCAAGCAAACTCCGGACTCCGCCTGGTTCCGGACATCCCCATCGAAGGCGGTCCGGACTGGATTCGTTCCGACAATTACACGATCAATGCGAAAGCAGAAGCTCCGGCAAGCCGCGATACGATGACCGGGCCAATGTTGCAGGCTCTGCTGGTAGAGCGGTTCAATCTGCGAATCCGCCGCGAGCAGAAAGACGGCCCTGCGTATGCGATCACCGTGGCAAAAGGTGGCCCAAAGCTCACCCCGTCGACCTGCTTGCCTGGCTTCTTTCCCGGCGGTCCGGAGCCTCCGCCCGGCCGAGTCCCCTGCCCGATGAACTTTCCCGTCAGACATGGGCTCACCATGGCAATCGACCGCGACGCCATGAACCTCGACGAGTTCGCGCAGGTGCTGGGCCTGGATCGGCCGGTGGTGAATCGGACCGGCATCGCCGGCGTCTACGATTTTCATTTGGAGTTCGCGCCCGATGAAACCACACCCCTCTTTCGAGGGCGAATCCAAGACCTCCCCGACTCGAATCCGGACGGCGCGCCCGCGGACCCAGCGGGAGGACCTTCCATCTTCACCGCGTTTCAGGAACAGCTTGGTTTGAAGCTCGATCCCACCAGAGCGCCGCATGAGGTGCTGGTGATCGATTCTGTAGAGCGCCCCTCTGAAAATTAGGTCTTTACTTCTTCCCCGCCCGTTCTTTGCTCAGCTTCTGCATCAACTCGATGGTCGGCTTCGGCGCTTCGAACAGCGCCTCTTCAAGCGGCGTTCGGCCGAAGTTGTCCTTCGCGTCGAAATCCGCGCCGTGATCGGCGAGGTACTGCACGATGTCATTCGAGCCATTCCGCACCGCCGTGTGCAACGGGCTGCCCCGCCCCTTCGGTCCATCGTTAACTCCGAGGCCAAGCTCCACCATCATCTCTACGGCTTCGAGTTTCTTGCTCTGCGTCGCCATCATCACGCCGCCCGATCCGTCGGGCGCCTTCGCCTTCGGGTCCGCGCCCAGCGAGATCAATTCCTTGACCATCGCGACGTTCCCTGTCTGCGCGGCCATCAGAAACGGCGTCAGCCCTCCTCCTCCGCGCCCAGGAGGTCCGCCTCGCCCGCCTCGGCCTTGAGTCGTCGCGTTCACGTCCGCTCCGCGATCCGCCAATTCCTTCACCAGCTCGACCTTTTCCTGCTGCACGGCGAGATGAATCGGCGAATTCCCCGCGGTATCACGAGCGTTCACGTCCGCGCCATGTTCCAGCATCAAGCGGGCCAGCGCCTCATTGCCACGGCCTAACGCGATCAAGAATGCCGTGCTTCCGTCCTTTGCTTTAAACATCGGATCTGCCTTCGCGTCGAGCAAAGCCTTGGCGCTCGCTGCGTCGCCCCGCTGGGCCGCGAATAGAAGCGGGCTGTATCCGTTGTTGGAAACTGCATTCACATCCGCGCCGCGCTCGATCAACAGGCTCGCGATCTGGGGCCGTCCCCCTGCCGCGGCCCACATCAACGGTGTCTGCCCCATGCGCGATTCGGCGGTATCAACCTGCGCCCCGCGATCCAAAAGCAATCGCGCCAGCTCAAGATTTCCCGAGTTCACGGCCATCAACAGCGGCGTATCCCCGCTCCATCGCGCCGCGTTCGGATTTGCCTTCGCATCCAGCAGCGCCTTCGCCAGTGCAACGTTGCCGTTGCCGCATGCCATCAGCAGCGGAGTCTCGCCGTTCTCGTCCGCCGCATTCGCATCGGCCCCCGCTGCCAGCAGCGCGGAAACAATCTCCGCATCGTCGCGATTCGCCGCCCAGAGCAACGGAGTCGATCGATCGCCTCGAATGGCGTTAACGTTCGCTCCCGCCTTGATCAGCTCCAGCACGGCCTTCTGGTCGCGCCGTTGTACCGCCTCAAACAGTTGCTGGTCGGTGGGTTTAAGCTCGGCGGCCAGCCCAGTTGAAGCCGCGATAAGAACCACTAACATCCACCGGACCAATAACATACCAACAATAT
>JASHRP010000323.1 GCA_030037375.1 Bryobacteraceae bacterium
GGTTAGTATGGACTTCGCCACGTCTGTGATTCCCGGCTGGCACACGACGATTTTCCCGCCCTACTTCGTCGCCGGCGCCATCTTCTCCGGTTTCGCCTGCGTGATGACGCTGCTGTTGATCGCACGCTGGCTGCTGAATCTCCAGAATCTGATCACGATGAAGCACCTGGAGAACATGAACAAGATCATCCTGGTGACCGGATCGATCGTGGGTTACTCCTATGCCACCGAGTTCTTCATCGCCTGGTACAGCGGCGACGTCTACGAGCAGTTCACTTTCTGGAATCGCGCCTTCGGTCCGTACTGGTGGGCCGCCTGGTCGATGTACACCTGCAACGTCTTCATCCCGCAGTTGTACTGGTTCAAGAAGATGCGCACTAATCTGTGGGTGATGTTCATCATCAGCATCACCACCAACATCGGCATGTGGTTCGAGCGATTCGTGATTATTGCCACCAGCCTGACGCGCGATTTTCTGCCGACCTCGTGGGGTTACTTCCATCCCACCTGGGTCGACATGTGCACCTTCCTGGGAACGATCGGATTGTTCTTCACGCTGTTCCTGCTGTTCGCGCGCTTCCTGCCGATGATCGCGCTTTCCGAAGTAAAGGGGGTGGCGGCGATTGAGCGCCATTCCTTCGCTCCCGTCGAGCCTGCGGCGGAGGAGGTGCACTGATGCCTCAGTTTGACATCGAGCAGATCAAAGACAAGCTCGGCATCGGCGCGGATAAGATCTACGCTGCCATGGGAGCCTTCGACACGCCCGAGGAACTCGTTAAGGCCGGGCGCAAAGTGCGCGAGATGGGATACACCAAACTCGACGCGATGACGCCGTTTCCGGTCCACGGCATCGACGAAGCGATCGGGATTCCATATTCGAAGCTGGGCTGGATCGTCATCTTTTTCTCGCTCACCGGAACTTGCACGGCGTTGTTCCTGCAGTGGTATACCGGCGGCTTGCAAATGCTTAAGGCGCTGATCCCGTTCGGTCTTAGTCCATATCCGCTGGTGATCGGCGGCAAACCGCTGTTTGATTTTTCGTTCTCGATCCCGGTGGATTTTGAGCTGACCATTGCGTTCACCGCGCTCGCAACCTTCTTCGGGATGTGGATCATGAACGGCCTGCCCAGAATGTACCATCCGTCGATGAATTACAAAGAAGCGCACCGCGCCAGCGACGACCGGTTCCTGCTGATCATTGAGGCCGAAGATCCCAAGTTCGACGCGCAGGTCGCGGCGGAGCACCTGCGCAGCGTGGGAGCGCAGGAAGTGGAGGTCGTGGCCGGATGAAGAAAAGAACCGCGCTGCTGGCGCTGTTGACGATCGCGGCCACAATCCTGCTCTCGGCCTGTTCGAGCATCCAGCGCGATCCTCCGATCCTGGTTTGGTGGGATATGAAGCGCCAACCCAAATTCCGTACGGAAGGCGAAACCGGGCTTTTCGCCGACGGCCGCAACACGCGCTATCCTCCCGAGGACACGGTGGCGCAGGGGTACCTGTTCGATGAGACCGCGTACAACACCGGCATGGAGGGCCCGACGTACGTCGGAAAGAGCCCCGTGCCGGTAACCGCGGAGCTGCTGCATCGGGGACAGATGCGGTTCAACACGTATTGCTCGCCTTGCCACGACCGGGCAGGCACGGGCAAAGGCATCGTTCCCGCGCACGCGCCGCAGTGGCAGCCCGCGAACCTTACGGAAGACCGTGTCGTGCAGCTTGCCGATGGGGATATCTTCAACGTCATTACTAACGGACGCCGCACCATGCCTCCGTACAAATATCAGGTGGTCACATCGGACCGCTGGGCGATTATTGCTTACCTGCGCGTGCTGCAACGCGCCGCGAACGCCACGGTTGCCGATGTCCCGGCAGATCAGAGAGGGCAGCTACAGTAGTATGGATCAATCTCCTTACCAAACGCCGCATATCGACGCTTTTCCGCACCCTCACTTTAAAGATAACTATCAGCTTGAGAACAGCCGATGGTCCGCTGGCCGCAACGCACTGTTCTTCGCGGCCTTGGTCTGCGTGGTGCTTTGCATTCTCGGGTACGTGCAGAACCCGGAGCGCTTCTTTAAGTCTTACCTCGTGGCTTTCACCTTTACCACCGCCATCGGTCTGGGCGCGTTCTTCTTCGTAATGGCGCTGTATCTGGCGGGCTCGGCCGCGCAAGTCACGGTGCGGCGAATCATGGAAAACGTGATGGTGACGCTGCCGGTGGGCGCGGTCCTGTTCCTGCCGCTCATCTTCGGTCTGAAGTATGTGTATCCGTGGGCGAGCCCCGGTGTTGTGCCGGGTCATGAGGTTCTGAAGAGGAGTTACCTCAGCGAGAATTTCTTCACCCTGCGTGCTTACGGCTACTTCCTGGTCTGGTCCATCTGGGTGCTCGCGATCTATCATCAGAGCACCAAGCAGGACTCGCAGAAGTCGGCTCAGCAGATGAAGGTGATCGCGCGCTGGTGCGCGCCGGGATTATTCCTGGTCGTGGTGGTGGGGACGCTGGCCGCCTACGATTGGCTGATGTCGGTGCAGCCGGCCTGGTATTCGACCATCTTTGGCTTGTACTACCTTTCCGGGGGAGCTCTGGCGTTCATGAGCGTGGTGACGCTGGTGTGTCTGGGATTCCGGCGCGCTGGGATTCTGACCAACTCGATCAACGTCGAGCATTACCACGACCTGGGCAAGTGGCTCTTCGCGACAACGTGCTTCTACACCTACATCGCTTTCGCCCAATATCTTCTGATCTGGTATGCCAACATCCCGGAGGAGACCGCGTTTTACCGCGCCCGCGAGCAGGGCGTCTGGCTGTTCATCAGCCTGTCTCTGCCGTTTCTGCGTTTCCTCATTCCCTTCTTCGTGCTGCTCAGCCGGCCGGCCAAGCGCAGCTTGACGATTATCGGACTGGTGGCTGGCTACAGCCTGGTGATGGAGTTTCTGGATCTGTACTGGGTGGTGATGCCGGTGCATTATCCCAACGGCCCGCAGATTCATTGGCTGGACTTCGCCACGCTGGGTGCGACCGTGAGCATTTGCGGGCTGCAGTTCTGGAACCGCTTCCGCAAGAACAAGATGGTTCCGGTGGGCGATCTGCGCTTCCAGCAGGGTCTGAACTTTGAAAACGCGTAAGGGGCGACCATGAGCAGCGAACACGATATTCGGGTCCATCACGACGCCAGCGAGGGGTTCGATCATAGCGAGCCGGCCGCGCCCCAGATCTGGGCGTTCACCATCGGCAGCGTCATCACCCTAGTGTTGGTGATTTTCGCGTTGCAGCAGTACTTCGAGAAAACCTGGAACGACGCTGTCTATGAAAAGGTGCTGGCCGCGCCCAGCCAAGAACTTCAGGATCTGCGCAACCGCGACGATTGGGCGCTGACCCACTATTCGTATCAGGACAAATCCAAGGGTCAGGTTCGCATTCCGCTCGAGCGAGCTCAGGAATTGGTGCTCCAGGACGCCGCTCAGGGCAAAACCTTCTATCCCGCCAAGCCGACTCTGCCGAAGTCAGAAGAGGAAGAAGCCAAAGAGGCTCAGCAGAAAGCCGCTCCGGCGTCGCCCGCGAAAGATTGAACTATATGAAGTACCTCCGCCCATTCCCGATGATTCTCGCCGCGTTGCTTGGCACTGGCAGCGCTTTCGGCGGATTCGATTCAGCGAGTACCGGCGATGCTCAGGTTGGGAAGGGCGGGGAACTTCCGCCGGGCGTTACGCCAGCGATTCTGGAAGGCGTTGGGGTGGATGAGCATCTCGGCCGACCTATCGACTTGAGCTTTGAGTTCACCGACGAGAGCGGATACACGGTCCCGCTCAAGAGTTTTTTCAACAAAGACAAGCCGGTGATTCTGGACTTGGTCTATTACACCTGCCCGATGCTGTGCAACCTGATCCTGAATGGCCAGGCCGAGGCGATGAAAGAGCTCGCCTGGACCGCTGGAAAGGAGTATGAGGTCGTCACCATCAGCATCAATCCGCAGGAGACTTTTGACCTGGCTCGCCATAAGAAGGCATCGTATCTGGATCTTGTCGGCAAGCCCGCGCCGGGCTGGCATTTCTTGACCGATTATCACGGTAACGCGAAGAAGCTGGCTGAGGAAGTGGGCTTCCATTACCGCTACGATCCCAAACAAGAACAGTACGCTCACGCCTCCGCCATCATGGTGCTGACGCCGGAGGGGCGGATGGCGCGCTATCTTTACGGCATCAAATTCCGTTCGCGCGATCTGCGCTTCGCTCTGACCGAAGCTGCCGAGGGGCGCAGCACCGCGACGGTCGACAAAATTTTGCTGTGGTGCTATCACTACGATCCGCAGGCTAACGCGTATGTGCTTTTCGCCAGCAATCTGATGAAAGCCGGCGGAGTAGTGACGGTGCTCATCCTTGGATTTTTCCTGTGGCGCTTGTTCCGGATGGAAAAGCAGCGGGCGGAAAAACTGCGGGCTCTGCCTCCGCACCGGGAAAGGACGGCCTAAGGGCCCCGTTCAGATGGAGCGGGTTGATTGAGGTGACGAATTAATGGAGTGGCTTACTAGGTTGATGCTGCCGGCCCAGGGGTCGGTATTCGCCGGCGAAATCGACACGATCTACATGGCCCTGTTCTGGCTGAGCGTGGTGCTGTTTTTAGGCATCGCGATTCCCGCGGTGTATTTCGCCTGGCGCTACCGCTATAAGCCGGGCCGGGTGACGCCGCACGTCACGCACAACACCGTGCTCGAAATTATCTGGAGCGTGTTGCCGCTACTGTTGTGCGTCGGCATCTTTTTCTGGGGCCTGAAGGGCTGGATGGAGTACGCGGTCGCGCCCGGCGAAGCGATGGAAGTCCAGGTCACCGCGCGGAAGTGGAACTGGGCGTTCGAGTATCCCGACGGATCGCGCGACGCCGGCACGCTGCATGTCCCGGTGAACAAGCCGGTCAAGATGATCATGACCAGCGAGGACGTGATCCACGATTTCTTCGTCCCGGACATGCGGGTGAAGCACGACATCATCCCCGGCCGATATACCGAGGTGTGGTTTACGCCCACGGTGCTAGGCAAGCACGTGGTCACCTGCGCGGAGTACTGCGGCAAGGGCCACTCCGATATGCGCGCAACACTGATTGTCGAAAGCCAGGCGGATTTCGACAACTATCTGGCCACCGGCGGAACGGAGTGGGAAGACTATAAGACCCACATGGCCGATTGGGGCAAAATTCAATGGGAGCGCAAAGGCTGCAACAGTTGCCATACGCTCGACGGAACGCGCAGCAAGGGCCCGAGTTGGAAGGGAATCTGGCACAAGATGGAGAAAATGCGAGACGGCTCCGTCGTGCTCGTGGATGAGCCTTATATCAAGGAGTCCGAAAATATGCCACAAGCCAAGATTGTGGACGGATTCGAACCGATCATGCCCACGTTCCAGGGCCTGATTAAACCGCACGACTTTGAGGGAATCGTGGCGCTTATACAATCGTTACAGTAGGTTAGAGGGCAATCATGGAATACCAAGTAATGACGATGGGGGCCCAGACCGGGAGCCGGCCCCGGCCCAAGAAGAACTATCTCAACGAAACCCGCGGCTTCTGGAGCTGGGCTGGGACGCTCGACCACAAACGCATCGGCATCATGTATCTGGTCGGCACGTTGAGCGCTTTCCTTCTGGGCGGCTGTTTCGCGCTGCTGGTCCGGCTGACGCTGATGACGCCGACGCATACATTCTTCGGCAGCAAGACCCCGATTCTCACGGCGGAGCAATACAACCGCGTGTTCACGCTTCACGGCGCGATCATGGTGTTCCTCTTCATCATCCCGTCGGTTCCCGCGGCGTTGGGCAATTTCGTCATGCCGCTAATGTTGGGGGCCAAGGACGTCGCCTTTCCGAGGCTGAATCTCGCCAGCTTCTACCTGTGGGTGGTCGGCGCGTTGATGGCCGTCCTGGCGATGGTGCTGGGCGCGGTCGACACCGGCTGGACGTTCTACACTCCGTATTCGACCACAACGGACGGTCCGGTTACGCTAATGACCGCCGCGGTTTTCGTGCTTGGGTTTTCGTCGATTTTCACGGGCCTGAACTTCATCGCCACGGTGCATAAACTGCGCGCGCCCGGAATGGGATGGTTCGATCTGCCGCTGTTCGTGTGGGGCATCTATTCGACCGCGATCATCCAGGTTCTGGCGACTCCGGTGCTTGGAATTACGCTGGTTCTGCTGATGCTCGAGCGTTCCTTCGGTATCGGCATCTTCGACCCGCGCATTGGCGGGGATCCAGTCCTGTTTCAGCACTTCTTCTGGTTCTACTCGCACCCGGCCGTATATATCATGATTTTGCCGGGAATGGCGATTATCAGCGAACTGATCCCGACCTTCTCGCACAAGACCATCTTCGGCTACCGCGCTATCGCATATTCGAGCGTTTCCCTAGCGCTGGTCAGCTTCATCGTGTGGGGCCATCACATGTTCGTCGCCGGCCAGAGCCAGCTCGCCACGGTGGTGTTCTCGGCGCTGACGTTCCTGGTCGCGATTCCGTCCGGCGTCAAGGTATTCAACTGGCTGGGCACCATGTATCAGGGCAATATATCGCTCGATACCCCGATGCTGTACGCGATCGCGTTCCTGATTCTGTTCGCGATCGGCGGATTGACCGGCATCTTCCTCGGCACCCTTTCCACCGACGTTCACCTGACGGATACGTACTTTGTGGTCGCGCACTTCCACTTCGTCATGATGGGCGGCACGGTGACGGCCTTCCTGGGAGGATTGCACTACTGGTGGCCCAAGATGACCGGGCGAATGTACTCGGAAAAATGGGGCCGCACGGCGTGCGTGCTCTACACGATCGGCTTCAACATGACCTTCCTGACGCAGTTCTTCCTGGGAAGCAAAGGCATGCCGCGGCGGTATTACAACTACCTCGATCAGTTCCAGCCGCTGCACGCGTTTTCGACCGTCGGGTCTTGGGTGCTGGGATTGAGCCTGTTCATGACGCTCGCGTATTTACTGGCTTCGCTGCGGAAGCCGATGGATGCGCCGGACAATCCGTGGGGCGGCACGACGCTCGAATGGCAGTGCTCGTCCCCGCCAATCACACACAATTTTGAGGAGCAACCGGTAGTGGAGCGCGAGCCCTACGACTACCGGCCAGTGAAACACGCATGAGCACAAGTAGCGTAGATCTTCACGAGGGGCACGGCCACGGTGAACATGCCGATCCGCATTTTCAGCATCACTTCACCACGATGGAACAGCAGTTCGACACATCCAAGCTCGGGATGTGGCTGTTCCTGGCGACTGAAATCCTGCTGTTCGGCGGCTTGTTCGTAGGCTTCGGCCTGATGCAGGCCCGCTATCCGCGGGAGTTCGTCGAAGCCCATGAACATCTGACGCGCTGGCAAGGCGCGCTCAACACGATCGTGCTCCTGTTTTCGAGCTGGACCATGGTGATGGCGGTCGATGCGGCCAAGAAGAACAAGCGGCAAACCAGCGCGCGGTTCTTGATCGTCACGATCATCTGCGCGTTCATCTTCCTCGTGGTGAAATACTTCGAATACTCGCACAAGTTCGAAGAGGGCTGGCTGCCGGGCAAGTTCTACCACGGCGAAGGCGACGCGATCCCGGGCAGTCACGGTTACGCGACATTCTTCGCGTTCTACTTCATGATGACCGGCCTGCACGGCATCCACATCGTCGCCGGGATCGTACTACTGTCGTGGATTCTGATGCGCACCAGACGCAAAGAGTTTTCGAGCGCTTACTACACTCCGGTCGACCTGGTGGGTCTGTACTGGCACATCGTCGACATGATCTGGATTTACCTGTTCCCGCTGTACTACCTAATTCAATGAGCACTCATAGCGAAGCATTGACGCACACCGAATCCCACTCCAGCCACGAGCATTCGCACGGCGGTCCGGCGGTCTATACCCTGACGCTGATCGCGCTCCTGATTCTGACCGGAATCACGGTGGGCGCGGCATATATCGACCTCGGCTCCGGTAACGTCGTGGTGGCGCTGGTGATCGCGACCATCAAAGCTTCTCTGGTCGCTCTGTTCTTCATGCACCTTAAGTGGGACAAGCCGGTGAACGGGATCGTTGCCATCGCCGGGTTCATTTTCCTGGGTATTTTCCTGATGTTCGATGTGCTCGACGCGAGCAGCCGCAATTACTATCTGCCGCAGAACATCCACCGGACCGAAGTGCCGCTCGCGCCGGGAACCGCTCCGGCGGCGCTGACCGAGATCCTGCCGGATAATACTCCCGGCGCGCAGCCGACAGGCGCGAGCGCGGTTCCGGCCGCAGAAGCTCCGGCAGCCGCTCCTGCTGCTACATCGGGCGAGAAGAAGTAGCTGATTCTGGTTTACCCGCTAAATCGCCGGACCCGCTAGACTAGCTAAGTGAGTTAGGGGGGACCTCCGTGCGACGCATTCTGCTTCGGCATTGCTTACTTGTTCTCTTCGCCGCCGCCACGGCGATGGGCCAGGCCAATTCGGACTGGCATGCCAAGTTTCCGGCGTTTCGGATCGCCGGAAATCTGTACTACGTGGGCACCGCCGATTTGGCCGTTTATCTTATCAATACAGTTCAAGGCAACATCCTGATCAACTCGGATTACAAACAGGACCTTCCGGTGATCAAGCAGAGCATTGCGGAGCTCGGCTTCAAGTACGCGGACACGAAGATTCTGCTTATCAGTCACGCGCACGGCGATCACGATGAAGGCACGGCCGTCATCGCGAAGGAGACTGGCGCGAAGCTGATGGTGATGGAGGCCGATTTACTCGATGAGGAGAGCGCCGCGCCGGGGCGCCCCGGCGCGCACGTCGATCGCGTGCTGCACGATGGCGATGTGGTGGAGTTGGGCGGATATAAGCTAGTCGCACATCTGACTCCGGGGCACACCAAGGGCTGCACTACCTGGACTATGCAAGTCTCCGATGGTCCGCGGACATTGAACGCGGTGATCGTCGGCAGCCCAAACGTCAATCCCGGATATCTCCTGGTAGGCAACAAACAATATCCGCAAATCGCCGATGACTACGTGAAGACGTTCACCGTCCTCAAGAGCCTCCCGTGCGACCTCTTCCTGGGCGCACATGGAGCTTACTTCGGACTAAAAACCAAATACGAGAAAATGAAAGGTGGCGATCCAAATGCCTTCATCGATCCGGAGGGCTATCGGGCGTACGTGGCGGAGCGTGAAAGCACATTCCGGACGGAATGGGCGCGCCAGCAGCAAAACCCCGGCTCGCCCGCCAAGTAACGTGTATAGAGCCTGCTAGATCTTCGCCGCGACCATCTGTGGGGCGTTGGCCAACAGCAGATCCTCGAAGCCGAAGTCGGGCTTCGGAAATTCGTTGTGCCGCAGATACCAGCGGTAGGTTTCCTTCAAGCCGGTCATGAAGTCGGTGGGCTTGAACTTAAGAACCCGTTGCGCCTTCGCGGTCACTTGGGTGATGGGCGGCATGTCGTAATACACTGCAAAGTAAAGCTTGGGGCCCATCGGATGCCCCCCCGCGCGAAGAATATATTCGCGAGGAATTCGCACGAATTTCACTGCCTTCTTGGCGGCTTTGGCGAACGCTTCCACGGCCTCGGATTGCGAAATCGGCCGGGAGTTAGCGATATTGAAGGCGTGGCCGATCGCGGCCGGCTCATCCAAAGCGCGCAAGCTCGCTTTGATCAGATCCTTGATGTAGACGAACTGCATCAGGCGGCGGCCGTCGCCGGGGAGAATCACCGGCCGCCCCAAACGAAGGCGGTCCCAGAAGAATGCCTCGCGATAATACGGATTGCTCTTGCCTGGACCATAGACGTAAGGCGGCCTCAGAGTGACCACAGGCAATCCGATCCGCTGATGCAGCCGAAACAAAGCCCGCTCACTCATCGCTTTGTTGCGAGTGTATAAATCGGCTGCGTCGTCGGGAGCCAGCGCATCTCCCTCGTGATGATTCAGACCGTCGCCATATGCCGCCACGCTCGACATAAAAATGTAGCGGTGCAGATGGTTTTCAACCGCTCGAACCGTGGCTTCGACGTTGGCGGCGGTCGTGCCGCGTTCCCAGTCGTAGACGTGATCGAAGACCGCGTCGAAATTCTTCCCGGCCAGCGCGGTCTTAAGCGATTGAGGGTCGTTGCGGTCCGCGCAAATATTTTGAACGCGCCTGCCGAGATCATGCTTCGGCTTGCGGTGCAATACGGCGACCGCATGCTCCTTCTTGAGGAGCTCGGCTACCAAAAGCCGGCCGAGATACCCCGTTCCTCCGATGACAAGGCAATTCATGCTGGCGTCAAGTGCGCTCAGCGCGCGGCGTCAGTCGTAATACTCCAAGCCGAGGTGCGTGATCAGGTCCTCGCCCCGCATCCAGCGCAGCGTGTTTTTGAGCTTCATGAGCTGGATGAAAATGTCGTGCTCGGGATAAAGCCCGGGCGCGTGCATCGGCGCCTTGAAGTAGAAGGACAGCCACTCCTGAATGCCGCGCATTCCCGCCCTCTGGGCGAGGTCGAGGAACAGCACAAGATCCAGCACCAGCGGAGCGGCAAGGATCGAATCCCGGCACAAAAAGTCGATCTTGATCTGCATCGGATAGCCGAGCCATCCGAAGATGTCGATGTTGTCCCAGCCCTCTTTGGCGTCGCCGCGCGGAGGATAATAATTAATCCGAACCGCGTGATAGAAATCCTTGTAGAGTTGGGGATACAGCTTCGGCTGCAAAATCTGGTCCAGGACGCTCAGCTTAGTTTC
>JASHRP010000324.1 GCA_030037375.1 Bryobacteraceae bacterium
CTCCGGCGAGGCCGCGGCGCCCTCATCGTCGTCGAAAAATTCGACCGTGCCGCGGAGGAATACCCGTTCGTCGTTCAGTTGCAGAATTTCGAACCGGCGCCGGCCTCGCGTGACGATGTCCATCCGCCCGTCGGGATACCGCTGCAAGACTTTATCGACGGTCGCGGTGCAGCCGGTTTTTACCACCCCTTTTTCGCTCGCCAGCACCACTCCGAATTCGCGCTTGTCGCGCAGCACTTCGCCGATCATTTCCTTGTAACGTTCTTCGAAAATGTGCAGCGGCAGTTCGCCTCCAGGAAACAACACTACCTGAAGCGGAAACAACGGCAGCAAAGCGTCCTGCATGCTACTATTATCACTTTCGCCGACGCCTCTTTCACTCGCATGATTCTGAAGCTAAAGCGAACGCCCGGCATTTACTTGGTGGGCTTCATGGGAAGCGGGAAATCCACGGTCGGACGCATTCTGGCGGATGAGCTGGGCTGGCAATTTCTGGATCTCGACGAAGAAATCGAACGCGAACAGGGAACCACCATCGCTTCCATCTTTGACAATCTGGGCGAAGCCGAGTTCCGCCGCGTCGAATCCGAAGCCCTGCGCCGCTGCGTCCGCGCCGTGCAATCCGGCCGGCCCCGTGTTGTTTCCCTGGGCGGCGGCGCGTTTCTGAGCAAAGAGAATCTCGATCTGGTCACCGATAATGGCGTCAGCGTATGGCTCGATTGTCCCCTGCCTTTGATCGAGCGCCGCGTCGCGTCCTTCACCCACCGTCCCCTCGCTCGCGACCCCAATCGCCTCCGCCATCTTTACGAAATCCGCCGCGAAGGCTATGCGCGCGCCGATTATCGCATCGAAATCGAAGACGATAACCCCGCGACTGCGGCCGCGCGCATTCTCGCTCTGCCTCTGTTCTAATGTCGCGGGAACGGCATCACGCACTTCAGATCTTTCGAGCCGCGCTGCGCGCCGTCGATCCGCATCAGGCCGTGCTGGACCATCTGCGCTTCGACGGCCGCGTTTTGAAAGCCCCGCGGAAGCGCTACCGGCTCTCGGATTTCGATTCGATCCAGGTCATCGGCGCGGGCAAAGCCAGCGCGGCCATGGCGCAAGCGGTCGAGCGGCTGCTTGGCCGGCGCATTTCCGGCGGCTTCATCAACGTTCCGGACGGAATCTCGACGCACCTTCGCCGCATTCAGCTCCAACCCTGCGGCCATCCGATACCGGATGAGCGCGGCGTCGATGGCGCGCTCCGCATCCTCGAAATCGCGCGAACAGCGGGCCCCCGCGATCTCATCATCGCGCTCATTTCAGGCGGAGCATCCGCCCTGCTTCCCGCTCCCGCGCCTCCGCTGACTTTGGCCGGGAAGCAGGAGCTAACCAAGCGTCTGCTCGCCAGCGGAGCCACAATTCATGAAATGAACACCGTCCGCAAGCACCTCAGCCTGATCAAAGGCGGACAGCTCGCGCGGGCCGTGTTCCCCGCCACTCTTCTTACGCTCTTGATTTCTGACGTCGTCGGCGACGACGTGGAAGTCATCGGGTCCGGCCCAACCGTTCCCGACCCTTCCACCGTTGCCGATGCCGCGCGAGTTCTCGAACGATACGATGTTCCCCTTCCCGGCGCGGTCACGCTGCACGAAACTCCCAAGCCAGGCGATCCGGTATTCGCCCGAGCGTCGCAATTAATGATCGCGAGCAACAAGCAGGCGATCGCCGCCGCCGCCAAACAAGCTCGCGAGCTCGGCTATCGGACCCTGGTCCTTTCCACCACCATCGAAGGCGAGACTCGCGACATCGCTTCGATGCATGCCCGCATCGCCCGCGAAATTCTACAATCGGGCCGCCCGGTTCGCCGCCCCGCGTGTTTACTTTCCGGCGGCGAGACTACGGTTACCGTGCGTGGCAATGGGTCTGGCGGCCGAAATCAGGAATTCGTGCTCGCCGCCGCGCTGGCGCTCGGAGCTTCGAGTCTAGTTACGATCCTCAGCGCCGGTACTGATGGCATTGACGGTCCCACGGACGCAGCGGGAGCTATCGCGGATTCTTCCACGCTCCCTCGCGCGACCGCCCTGGGCCTCGACCCTCGCCGGTATCTCGATAACAACGACTCGTATCATTTCTTCGAGCCCCTCAACGCCCTGCTCAAGACCGGTCCCACCGGCAGCAACGTCGCCGACGTCAGAGTGCTTCTGATCCCTTAATCGCTGTGGCGCACGCACTCTTTGCGTGCCGTGCCGAGACTCTTCTCGGCACTTGCTCTTGCGGGCGCGCGTCGAGCTACTGCTCTTCTTGCCGTCCCAGCCCCTTAAGTCCCTTCAGATTCCGCAACTGTTTTGGCTCATTCGGGCCCACATGTGGCGCGAAGGGCGGTTCATCGGGCGATGACTCGCGCACTGTGATCTGGCCGCGTTCGGTCCGCACCGTCACGTCCGGTCCGCCGTTCGATCCGCGCAAGGTTGCGTTGCGGCGCGACTCCTGCAACTCCAGCGGAGCTCCGAACTCATTCTCGATCTCGCCGATTCCGGTCGAGGCATTGAGCGAAAACTTCGCGTCCTTGGGCAGCGCCAACGTAATATTTCCGGTGCGTGTGTGCGCGTCAATCTTAGCCACCGGCAGAGCCGGCCGCAGATCGATGTCGCCGTTCTCCACGGTCAGATCCAGCGCGTTGGTGAAATCCGAGATCTGCACATCCCGCAGCCGCGTCTGCACGTGTACCGGCCCCACCACGTTCGAAGCGTTTAGATTGCGCAGCGACGCGCGCAGGTCGCCGGGGAGGCGCTCAAGATTGAATTCGGTTTGCGGACCCGTAACATGGACCCCGTTCAAATTGTGAAACTCGACGTTGCCTACGTACAGGCCGTTTACCGTTACTTTCCCGCCGACCTGTTCGAGATACATGTCTGTGCCGCCGCCCTTCAGATCGAGAGAGCCTTTGAGATTCACCGCCCGCACCAGCGGACTCGAATTCAAATCCAGTCGTGCCGATCCGCCCAGGTTCTCCAGCCGCACGCCTCCGCGTTCCGAAGTAATCTCCACCGTGCCGTCGACCTCGTGAATATCGAAATCTCCGTCGCGCCCGTGCGCTTCGATCGACGCTCCCTTCGGCACCACGATCTCCATGTCCTCGGTTACGCGCCTTAATCCGGAAGCCCGATTCTGATTGGTCTGAATGACGACGTTTCCGGGATCTCCTCCCACCTCAAACGCCGTTTCACGATCCGCCCGGTCCGCGCCCTCCTGATCGATGCTGCGCACCGTCTTGTGTCCCGTGACCTTCACGTTCGCATCGTCGGAGCCGGTAATTCGCGCGTTGCCGCGAAAGCTCTCGATCACCACGCGCGGCGTCTTGCCGCACGGCTTTTCTCCGGCGATCGGATAATCGTAGCTCTCGCCGAACATGTCCAGCCCGCCCAGCTCGATGGTCCCGGGGAACCACGTGGAGAAGCCGCGAAAGGCATGCAGCGTCGCGCCGAAGAAGCACAGCACCAGCACCAGCAGCCATTCCCCGCCGGAGACGCCGCGCGCTGGAAGCGGCTGTTTGCTCCCCGCCCAGAACAAAATCTCGCCGATGCGCAGCGATCCCCACAAAACCAGCAGCAGCGGCCAGAACCTGGCCAAATAATCCAGCAAACGGAGATCGGGATAA
The DNA here is from genome assembly GCA_030037375.1 of Bryobacteraceae bacterium. Taxonomy (GTDB): domain Bacteria; phylum Acidobacteriota; class Terriglobia; order Bryobacterales; family Bryobacteraceae; genus Palsa-187. Next base: position 3,644 of record JASHRP010000324.1, read on the forward strand.
ATGTTTCGCGCCAGGAACAGCAGTCCCAGGCCGATCAGCAGCAATGGCGCGAACAAAGAACCTTTTCGCATTACGTCTTCCTAGGCGCTTCTCGTGCCCGCGTACTCCATCACCTTGCACAGACCCCAGACGATCAGAAGCACGGGCCAAGTGCGGCTGAAGGACGCGTTGCCCGCATAATCGATGGTCAATAGCACGCCCAACGTGGTCAGGAGAAGAGGACCCGTCAGGGCTCGCATCAGGGCGTTCACAAGCGGATCCTCACTTCGAGTCGCCCAGCTTGGAGCCAATGGAATCGTCGCGCGCCGAGAAGCGGTCGACCAGCATGTACACGCCCGCGCCGATCAGCAGCACCGGCCAGTAGCGAAGAGCACGCCGCAGCTCGAAGATGCCCAAATTATTCAGCAGCAGCGCGGTTCCCAGAGCAATCAGAATCACCGCCGCGGCGGGAAAATTTCCGGCTCCGCCGGGGACGCCGGAATCCACCGTTTGCCCCGAAAGCCTCGCCTGCGCGACGTGATAGGCATCGAACGGCATGTAGATCCAAAAGGCCACCATCATCAGGGCGATCAACGGACCGAAACCGTTGATCTCATCGCTGCTCAAGGCCGAGATCGCCAGCCCGATCACCAGCACGTGAATCAGTCCCTTGGCGTACTGCCCGTTGTAAATCGCGCCCACGCCCGGAATAAATCCCAGCACAAACGCCACGCCCGGCGAGATTCCGCTGCCCATTGCCATTCCCGCCGGTGGCGGTGGTGCGGAATATGGCGATGCTCCCGCCTGCTCCATCGGCGCGTGCGCCTTGCAATACATGGCTCCTTGCGCCCGATAAACCTCGCCCTCGGCCAATCCCTTTCCGCAGGCCCGGCAGTAGCCGACGATCGTAGCTTCGCTCATGCTCCCCGGATTCATTTCGTATCCTGCGCGGGATTCACGGCCGGCGTCCGTGCCGCATCGGCGGTCTCCGGAGCCTCCTGTTCCCACTCGCTCAATCTTGTCTGGATTTCGTATACCAGCCTGATATTCTCGTACGATTTCACTCCCCGCTCCCAAATCCGATCTGCCCGGGTTTCCGCCGAAGTCCACAATTTCACCGGGTCCAGATCCGACGGCGTCAGTTGACGCACCCCCGGCTCCAGCATGAAGAACGACAATGCGGCCACGCCCATCCCCATCGCCAGCCGCGGCTGCAACACCGGCTCCAGCCATCCGCCGACCACGCGCCCGAACAGCCTTCTCGCCAAACTCGGCTTGAGCGCCGGCACCTGAAACAGGATCTTGGTCACCAGTTCCGGCGGAGCTTCTATCACCGAGGCCCGCGCCATGAACCCAACCGCTGCGGAAATGTCGTCCGCCAGCTCCCGGCACGCCGCGCAGGATTGCAGATGGCTCTCCACCGCCGCCTTCACTCCTGATTGGAGCGTGCCGTCGGTGTATTCGGCCAGCAGAATCTCTACGTCCGAGCAGTGCATCATCAGAGCGCCACTTTCTGCTTCCTCAAAATCCTCGCCAGCTCCGCGCGCCCGCGATTCAACCGCGATTTCACCGTGCCCTCCGGTACGTTCAACACCTGCGCGATTTCTTTATATTCCAACTCTTCCAGGTCGCGCAAGATCACGGTTTCGCGCAACTCCGGCGAGAGCTTGCTCAAACCCTTTTGCAGCGCCTCGCTGGCCTCGCGCCCGGCCAGCAAGCCTTCCGTGCGGCTTTCGGTCGCGTGCGTGTCCTCGATCATAGGAAGCTGTTCCTCGATCGAATCGGTCGCGCGCGCCAGCTTGCTTCTCCTGTAATGGTCGATCAGCAGATTCCGGGTCAGCCTGGCCAGCCACACCGTGAATGAACCCTCGCCGGCTCGAAAACTCTTGAGCGACCGGAACACCCGCAGAAACACTTCCTGCGTCAGGTCTTCCGCCTCTTGATCCGATGACGTGAAACGGCAGCAGATGGCGTACACACGCCGGGTATTGACCTTTACCAGGTCCTCCCAGGCGGCCTCCTCACCGCTCAGGCACCGCTCGATCAATTGGTGGTCTTGATCCAAAACCGGTCTTCGGCGCTCGCTCGCCCAGGCGGTTGCCGGCCCCGCCGTGGTAATCTGTGCAACTGCGGCAATCGCTGCCATGAAGTCCTCGTTCCCGCTGTCCGCTAAGAGCTCATCCGTGGAAATTCAAGTTCCATTCAGGGGGACGAAGAAATTTCACTGGAAGTTCGAACTACATTCTATCGCTGCCTTTTCAGGGGCCCTGCCCGGCTGAGCGGGAAAACCGGTTGAAGAAACGAATTGGAGCCGCGCTCGGAGTCCTGGCCATCGCCGCCGCCCTCGCCTTTGTCGCGCTTCGCTGGCGTACATCCAGATTCTCCTGGGAAGCCTTCACCGGCTCCCTCCGCAACGCCGACTGGCGCTGGCTAGTATTGTCGCTGCTTCTCATCTTAGCCACCTACCTTGGACGCACGCTGCGCTGGGAGGTGATGGTTCGTCCGCTAGCCCGGAACCGAAGCAGCAAAACCAATC
>JASHRP010000325.1 GCA_030037375.1 Bryobacteraceae bacterium
TGATTGGAGTTGTCGCCGATGTTCGATTCCTTGAGCGACAGCTTCTCGAATTCGGCGAAATCGGCCGAGGCTTCTTCGGCGTGTCCCGCCTGCGCGAGAACTTCAGCCAACGAGTACAGATTCTCCGCGTGCGGAGCCTCGGCATAGCGAGTCTTCAAAAGAGCGATGGCGTCGTCGTAGCGATTTTGCGCGACGCGCACTTGCGCGAGCACCGCAAGGGCGTAATGGTAATTGGGGAACAAACCGAGGGCTCCGTTCGCATAAGTTTCGGCCTGCTTCAAGTTCCCCGATATGTAATGAATGTGCGCGATCTGCGTCAGCAGCCAGGCGCGATCCTCCATCTCCTGGTAAGGAGTGGAATCGTAGGCCATCTGCATAAGCTCGATTGCGCCAGGGAGCTGGCCGTGAAGCTCGCGAAGGTACGCGGCGCGAGTCAGTCCGGGAACGTTGCCGGGCCGCAGATTCAGCATCCATTGCGCGGCGTCGACAGCGGCGGGGTAATTGCCGAGTTCGGCGTTCGCGTCGACCAGGTAGCCGTAGACGGTGACATCGTCGGGGACTTGCTTGTTGAGTTTCGCGGCGAGTTCCTGGGCTTTCGCGAATTCGTGGCGTCCGAGTAGCAGCCACGTCTTCACTTTCATCCCTTCGAAATTGTCCGGTGCGAGCTGGAACGATTTCTGAAGGGTTTCTTCGGCCTTCGTGTAGAACGCGACGTCGGAGGTTTCGCGAGCCCGTCGTGCGTAGGCCATGGCGAGCGCGTTGTAATAAGGCGCGTGATCCGGCTGCTTGGCGATCTGCTCCTGCGCTTTTTGAATACCGATTTCGGCGGGGGACAAAGCGGTGACGGCGGGGGCGGCGAAAGCCGCCCCGGCGATCAAAATCATAATCGAGAGAGTTTGTTTCATGTTTCCTCCTAGTTGGCGTCGCTAGTTATCGGTGCAGATTCCGCCCGGCAGGTTGGCGCAGCCGGGCTGGCCGGGGCCGAGGTGAACGCTGTCGCGGCCGCTGTATGCCGGTGCGACGTATGGGAACACGGTAACCGGCTGGGTGGTTGGAGTGTTGACTCCGTCGCCGATTGGAGTCGCGTACTTGGTTGCGTCGGCGAGAATCCCGCCGACGGCGCGAGCGGCGATATCGATCACGTCGTCATTCAAGCGGCGGCCGTCCGGGAAACCGTCGAGATCTCCGGCGAGAAACCCGAGCCGCTTCTGGGTTGCGAATGGAGTGGGAGGAACGCCGGTGTTCAGCCGCAACAGATCGGCGACAGGGCCGCCATCCGCCGCGGTGCATCCGGGACAGATCGGGGCCATGTATTGGACCAAGGGCAGCAAATCCGTGCGAGGAGCGGCCGGCACGGGAATGCCGATCGACGAAAAGATCTGCGCGAGAAGAGGGTCCAGGAAGAAAGAAGCGAACTGGCCGTCATTGATGGGATCGTCCATGCTGAAGCGATCCTTTGAGCCGGTTCCGATGATCAGCTCATTGATCAAAGGATTGCCGAGCCGTTGCACCTGCGCCCAGGAACCTTCGCTATATCCGACTGAGCCTTCTTCGGCGAGCACGCTGACCTTCTTTCGAGACGTGGTTCCGTAGCTTCCGATGACCGCGCGCTTATCGCTGGCCGGGTGAGTCTGGCCATCGACGGTGAGCATGGTGATTGGGACTTCCAGCACGATCGAATTCACGTTGAAGCCGGCGAGAGTATTGGGGGCGTAATTGTTCTTGTCATCGGCGTCGACGGTCGCGGTTAAGACGCCGCCGCCGGCCGATTGGCGGAAATTGAGCGAATCGAAGGCAGCGCCGAGGTCGACGAAGAACGGGTCGGCGACGGTGCCGGCGAAGACGCTCACGCCGTTCGGCAAGGAATAAACCCCTTGCTGGCGAAGAGCCTGATAATTCGGCATGGTGCGCGGGCCGACGTTGGTGGGCACGGCGTAAAGGGTCTGACCCATGGCGAGGTCGGTGGTCTGATACTGGGTGACCATGGTGACCGTGTAGGTCTGGCTGAGGTTCAATCCTTGAGAGCCGGGACCGGTCAGCGCGGTAATCGGCGGGATTCCGGCTAGATTCCCGACGAAGCCCGTGAAGACTCCAGGCATTTGAATGGTGGTCTTGAAACGGAATTGAAAGGTGACATCCGGAACCCCGTCCTGGTTGTTATCGATCTTCATCTCATAGAGGATTCCGGGATCGAAGGGAAAATAGTTCGGGCCGTTCGATGGCTCAAGGAACGGGTCGACGTTCAGAATCAAGACGACGTGGTCAGGATGGTTTGGGTCGACGAAAGCATACCAATCGGTGATGTCGGCTTTCTGGTCGAGCGCGGTGATGGGCGCTTCGCGGTGGCTGGACGCAAATAGTGGAACGGAAAGCGCCGCGAGCGCGAGGGCAAAGCTTCTCCACGAAAACTTCATGGGGGTACGGTTCATGGTTCTCCTTTGTGATTTCTCCGCAAGCTTCCAAATAACTCGCCGTCACAACGGAGCCTGGCCCGGCGGAGCGGTAAGAGTTGCTCGGCTTCCCTGAGGGCCGGGCCGGCCCGGTGCCGGCTG
>JASHRP010000326.1 GCA_030037375.1 Bryobacteraceae bacterium
GCGGCCGTTCTATGAAAATCAACTGATCGCCATCGGCGCGGCCTTCCAGAAGCAGACCGATTGGCATAAGCGCAGACCGCCGGTTGCGGCGTAGCGCGCGTTCGTGATATCGCGTAGCTCGCGATTTGGTGATATCGTAGCGGAACGAGGAGGGAAGCGAGATGCGTCTACGTAACACGCTCTTGGGGGTGGTCGCGAGCGGCTTCGGCCTGGTGGCGATTCTACCCGCGCAGCAACCCGAAACGCTAGCTTGGGCTCCGGTACCCGTGCAGCCGAGCACGTGGGAGGCTCCAAACAAACCGATTTGGCGTCTCGCGGAGCTTCTTGCCAAGCATAAGGGCGAACAGAATTGGAGCGAAACCGTGGTCAGCGACGCTACGCTTCACGCCGACTACATCTCCATGGCGCCGGGAACAAAAACGCCGCGAATGTTTCATCCCGATAATCGCGCCTGGTGGATCATCCAGGATGGGCAGATTCGCTTCTACATCGAAGGCCAGGAGCCGTTCGTGGCATCGAAAGGCTACATGGTGCAGGTTCCGTATCGGAACGTGTTCAGCATGGAGACCGTCGGCGATAAGCCTTCACTGCGGCTAGAAGTAAACATCGGCGGAGCGAAGACCATGTATCCGGCGGATGAGCAGCCTCCCGCGACGCCGGGAATCAATTTCGTGAAGGTGAGGATCAGCGGCAAGGGCACGTACGATCAAGGCAACAAAACGTACATCGATTTCAGCAAAGTAGTCGATGGAACCGAAAAGCAGCGACGCTTTATCGCGGACGACCGCGCCGTGGCGAACATCATTCGAGGCGATCCAAAAACACAACGGCCCACTACCGATGCGGACAAGGGTCACTTCCACGAAGAATCGTCCGAGTTCTGGTTCATCCTGGAAGGCAAGATTGAGTACAAGATCGGCTCCCTGCCGATTTTCATCGCCGATCAAGGCGACATCGTGTACGCGCCGAAGCAGATGTGGCATCGCGCTCGTTTTGCGGGAACGGAGATGGCCACGCGCCTCGCGATGAACGGCTATCAGGATCTGCTGCACGATTACCAGCCGCTCGAAGAGCTGCGGGGCAAGTAGCAGTTAACGCACGAAGAGCCGCAACACGGTCGAGCCTGCCATTCCGGTGAGCGCCGGCAAGAAAGCGGGTGCGGGTCCGCTTCGGCGCAGTTCGCCGTGGACGGCATGGCCGCCGAGGTAAAGGAAGCTCCCCCCGGCGAGCGCCAGCAGGGCATACAGCCCTTGGGTTCCGAGGTATGGGGCAAACACCAATTCCAGAACCGCGCCGGCCAGAGTCGCGGTCTGCGCGGTAACGCACCAGCCCAACGCGGACCATCGGGTGGCGAGCGAAGCCCGGGCGATAACGCCCAGGGCCAGACCTTCCGGAACCTTATGGGCAGCGACGCCGAGGAGCAGAGCCGGGCCGAGAACCGGGTGGTCGCGCCCGGTCATCACCATCCAGCCATCCAGGGCGCTATGGAGCGCTGCGGCAGCTAGTAAAGGCAAGGCGAAGCCATGCAAGCGGGTCTCGCAGTGGGCATGATCGTGGGCGGGGGCGCAGGCGGGGCATACAGGATAGACGTAACGGTCTACGACGGCCAAAGCCAACGCACCGGCTCCGACCCAAGCGATCGCGGCGGACCATCCCAGAAACTCTTGCATTTCAGGGAGTAACCAGAATAAAGCCACTCCCATCAACACCCCGCCTCCAAAAGGTACCAGGCGGCGCGAATGCGAACCACCCGAAGCAAACCATATGCCGATAGCCGCGCTGCATGCAGCCAAAAGGAAAATCGTGAAAGCGGTGACCACCGGTTACCAGTATACGTTTCCCGGAGTCTAAACTACTTAGGCTCTTTCCATAATTTCATGTCCCAAGAACCACAGACGCGGCGAGGCTTCTATGTCGCTGCAATCAATATGCTAGGCGCCGCGATAGCGGCGGCGGTGGCGATTCCCGCGGCCGCCTATCTTTTAATCCGGCCTAAGAATACCTCCGATGGGAACTGGATCGAAGTTGGATCCGTCGACCAACTTCGGCCGGGGAAACCGGAACAAGTCCTGTACGAACGGAAATACGTGGACGGATGGAAAAAGGTGACCGAGAAGACTTCGGTGTGGCTGGTGAAGAACGCCGACCAGTCGATCACCGCGTTCAATCCGGCGTGCACGCATCTGGCCTGCCCGTACCATTGGGTGGACGAACGAAAGCAGTTCGTTTGCCCGTGCCACGACTCGGTGTTCTCGATTGACGGGAAGGTCTTGGGCGGCCCCGCTCCTCGACCTCTGGACCGTTATCTGACCAAAATAGAGGATGGCAAAGTTTCAATCGGCTCACAGGCTATCGAGCAAGGTTAGGGCGAACAAGGTTAGGAACGGATCGTAGAGATTAATGTTCAAGAGCGCTTTGAATTGGATCGATCAGCGGACGGGGCTGATCTCGGCAGTCGAGTACTTCCTGGATGAGGATATTCCCGCCTCCGCCGGATGGCATCAAGTGTTCGGCAGCGTTTGTCTTTTCGCCTTTCTTCTGCAAGTAGTGACCGGGCTTTTGATGGCGGTGAACTACGCGCCCACGCCCGGAGAGGCCTGGGATAGTCTCCGTTACGTCGTGACGCAGGTGACTGCAGGCAGCATCATCCGCGCGCTGCACCACTGGGGTGCGAGCGCGATGATCGTGGTCGTGGGCATCCATATGGCGCAGGTGTTCTTGTGGGGCGCTTATAAGAAGCCGCGTGAAGCCACTTGGATCGCCGGCGTACTGCTGCTGCTGCTGACCCTGGCGTTCGGGCTGAGCGGATATTTGCTCGCGTGGGACAACCGAGCATATTGGGGCACGATGGTGACCACGCGGATCACTTCGCTCGCGCCGGGAGGATCGCTGCTGTTGCGAGTGCTGGGCACGGATGGAACATCGATCGGCCGCGTGACCTTCGCGCGATTCTACGCCGCTCACGTGACGCTATTGCCGATCGTCACGCTGGGTTTGATTTTGTTCCATCTGATCCTGGTCCGGCGGCATGGGGTCGCGCCCGCGCCCGGCGATGAGAGCAAGCCGAAGAAGAAATTCTTCCCGGAACAGGTGTTCAAAGACACCGTAGCGATCTTTCTTTGGTGCATCGGCGTGGCGCTGATGGTGGCGTTCGTCAAGGTTCCGCTGGGGCATGCTGCCGATCCGACCGATACCAGCTATGTTCCTCGCCCCGAATGGTATTTCTTGTTCCTGTTCCAGATGCTGAAGCTGTTCCAAGGGCCGACGTTGGAGTTTATTGGAGCGATCGTGATTCCCGGCGTGGCGATGGCGGCGCTGACCCTGATGCCGTTCATCGACCGGGGGCGCATGTTGCGCATCACGCAACGCACAGGCGCGATCACGCTGGTGGTTCTGGCAGGCATCAGCTGGGGAGCTTTAACCGCGCGCGCGGTGGTGACCACACCGAAGCAGGTGGAGGACGATAGCTTGGAGGAACCGCAGAGCTGGCAGTTAATCCCGGCCTCGCAGCTTGCCGGTATCGGAGCGTTCCGCGCTGGACACTGCGCGGGCTGCCATGTTCTGGGCCGTTCGGCAGCCGGACCGGATCTGGCAACGGCGGTTTCTGTAAAGCCTAGTGACTGGCTGATGGATCACTTCCGCAAACCAGCTTCCGACGCGGAGGAATCCAATCTTCCGACGGCTCAACTGCGCGCGTTGGTGCAATTGGTGACCAAGCGCGACGAGAACGGTCTGGACGCGTGGAAGACCGCTCCGGACAGCGCGATTCAAGGCGCCATCGTGTATCAGGCGAATCAATGCTCCATGTGCCACAGTTTGAACGGCGAAGGGGCTAAAGTCGGTCCGGCGATAAATGGTCTGAGGGCTCGTCACGATCGGGCATGGGTGCTGGGACATTTCATGGACCCCGAT
>JASHRP010000327.1 GCA_030037375.1 Bryobacteraceae bacterium
GGCCGGAACTATCGTCATCGGCGAAGGCGAGCGCGACGAAGCCCCCATGCTCTATATCGGTGAGCCGGTCGGCGCCAAGCCGCCGGCGGGCGTCGAATTTCCGCGCGTTGACATTGCCGTCGATCCGCTCGAGGGAACCAATCTCTGCGCCAGCGGAACGCCCAATGCCATGGTGGTCCTGGCCGCGTCCGAGACCGGCGGGCTTCTTCACGCGCCGGATTGCTACATGGAAAAAATCATCGCCGGCCCCGCCTGCCGCGACGCCCTGGATATCGACGCTCCCGTCAAATACAACCTCAAGGCCATTGCGCACTGTCTGGACCGTCAAGTGAAGGATCTGGTGATCATGGTGCTCGACCGTCCCCGGCATCAGGATTTGATCGCGCAGATCCGCCAGGCCGGCGCGCGGATCCGGCTCATCCCCGATGGCGACCTTTCCGCCGGCATCGCCGCCGCCGTTCGCGGCGCGGGTGTCGACGCGGTCATGGGAACCGGCGGAGCGCCGGAGGGCGTGCTCACCGCCGCTGCCCTGCGCTGCCTATCAGGCGAGATGGTCGCGCGGCTTCAGGTGAACACGCCGGAGCTCGAAGCGCGCGTCGAAAAAATGGGCATCAGCGATCCCAAGCGTGTCTACACCGCGCGCGATCTCGCCCCCGGGGAGCAGATCATCTTCGCCGCCTGCGGCGTGACCGAGGGCGCGCTGCTTCACGGCGTGCGCTTCTTCGGCGACGGCTGCCGCACGCATACGCTCGCCATGACGTATCAGTCCCGCCAGGTCCGCTTCCTCGATACCGTACACATGTTCCAGGAACCCGGCCGCCGGGGTGTCCGCCTGTACTAAGATCGCGCGCGCCTGTACTAGTTCAGGACACTCGAAGTACCAAGTCGAATTAGTCGCTGGTACCTTGTCCGCCTGTCCCCCCATCCCCAAAACTGGAGCGTGATGGAGCGTACCGGTTTCGAGCAGTGGAAACCTCGTGAAGTTGCGCGTTTGCTCGCGTTGGTCGAGACCGAGCGCCGCTATTACCAGGAGATGGTCGCCACTCTTCCGGTGGCCCTCGCGGTGCTCGATTCCAATCGCGTCATCGTCTCCTCCAATCGCGCGTTTCGAAAGCTAGCCAATCTCTCCGGCGAGGATCTGCGCGAGAAAAGAATCGAGCAGGTTCTCGCCTCAGATGAGCTGATTGAGCGCATCCGCTCCGCTCACGTAAGCCACGACACGGCTCCCTTCAGGCTCGCCATCGGCGATCGCCGCTTCCGCCTCGCCGCCGTCCCCATTCAGGGGTGGGACGACGAGATGCAGCCCGAAACGCTGCTCATGGTCGAGCCGGTCGAAGTCGAGGTTAGCGCCGCCGAGCCCGCCGCCCAAGAAGCCGCGCCCGCGCCACCCCCGCTCGAAGAACCAGTCGAAGCGCCACGAGAAGAAGCGCTGGAAGCGCCCGCAGCCATTTGGGAAGCCGATACCGCAACATTCGCCTTCACCCGTGTTCGCGGCCGCCAGACCGATCTGCTCGGATACGCACAGGAGCATTGGCTCTCCGAACCGCAATTCCTTTCGTCTCGAATCCACCCCGCCGACCGCGATGAGGTGTTGGCTCTTTATCGATCCGCCGCGGAGCGCAAGGGCGAAGCCAGCGCGGAGTTCCGCGTCGCCACTGCGTCCGGCGAAACCCTATGGGTCCGCGAAACCATTCGTGTCTTCGCCACCACGGAAGGCGCGTCGCGCATCGCCGGCATCATGACGCCGATCGGCGAGCGCCGCCGCATCGAGGCGCAAGCCGTCGAGGCAGGACGCATTCACGCTTTGCGCAACATCTCCAGCCGTCTCGCCCACGACCTGAACAATCCCTTGATGATCGTTACCGGCTACGCCGAAGATTTACTGACCGCGCTTCCGGAGGACGACCCCCGCCGCGCGGACCTCAAGGAAATTCTGACCGCCGCCGGACGCGTCGCGGAAATGGCGGAATCTCTGTCGGCCTTCACCAGGAACCTGGCAAAGGCTCCTTCGGCGATCTCTCTCAGCCCAATCCTTTCCGGCCTCGAATCTCGCCTCCGCGAAATCGCGAACGTGGATGTCGAAATCTCATTTCCCGGCGGCGCGGTATGGGCCCAAGCCGACCCGGACCAGTTGGACCAAATCCTGATCGCGCTGGCGGCATTCGCGTCCGAGAACACCGCCGAGGCTTCGCGTCTCACGGTAATCTGCCGGACGGACCGCCTCAATGAGCGAACCGGCACAGCCACGCTCGCGCCCGGAATCTATTCGCGCGTCGATCTTCAAATCGCCGGCCGTGGAACCGGCGCGGCGCATGTAGCCTTCGAATCGATTCTTCCCGCCAAGGACGCTTCTCACAAATCCGCCGCGGCGGTCACGCGAGCTTATCTCGACATCCGCCAATGGGGCGGCGACATTGCATTCTTAAGCGATCCCGAACGCGGCTCAACCTTTACTGTATATCTTCCCTACGCCGAGGCTCCGTACACCGAACCCGTCGCCGAGCCGGCAGTCGAAGACGCGACGCCTCCATTCGAGGTAACGCCCGAACCGGAGCAGGAGCCCGAAGGCGAGCCCGCGCCGGTGATTCTCGTCGTGGAAGACGAGCCCGGAATCCGCGGCCTCGTCCGCAAAATTTTGCGCCGCGAAGGCTACGAGGTGATCGAAGCCGGCAACGCCGAAGAGGCGCAAACCGCCGCGTCAACTCACGACGCGCCCATCGATCTGCTGCTCACCGACGTGATGTTGCCCGGTCTCGGCGGCCGTGCGCTCGCGGAATCCCTCACCCAACAACATCCCGGTCTCAAGGTGGTCTACGTCTCCGGCTTCACCGCCGACGAAGGCGTGCGCTCCGGCGCGTTCCCTCCCGGCTCGCGATTCCTGCAAAAACCGTTCACGCTCAGCGCGCTGGTCGATACGGTCAAATCCACGCTCGAACCGTGATTCCCGGAAAAGCGCGCACTTTTCGGAAAATGCCCGAACATTTGAGCTCCGTCTGGGCTATGATGGCCCTGTGCGCGGCCATCCCAGGCTCGCAAAGTCGCTGCGAAAGCTCTCGCAAAACTGCGGCGAATTTGCGCTCTGGCTAAGCGTTCAGAGCGGAAAGCTCAACTTCGAGCCCCGCCCCGACGACGTCTACATCGCCAGCTATGCGCGATCCGGAACCACCTGGCTCCAGATGATCTTGTACCAGATGCTGACGGACGGGAACATGGATTTTCAGCACATCACTCAGCCCGTCCCATATTTTGAGCGCGCGCTCCTGCAAGGCCGCGACCTGAACAAGCTTGCTTCGCCGCGCATTTTCAAGACCCATTGGCGATATTCCAAGCTTCCCAAGGGCCCCTACAAGCGAATCTACGTCGCCCGCAACGGAAAGGACGTGCTGGTTTCCTGCTACTACTTCTTCCGCGCCCACTCCACGTTCAAAGGCACGTTCGACGAATTCTTCCACAAGTTTCTGGTCGGAAACGTTCCGCCCGGAAATTGGTTCCGGCATGTGGCCGAATGGAGCGCCCACGCCGCCGATCCCAACGTGCTCTTCTTGCGCTACGAGGATTTGACGAACCATTTCGAACTCACGTTACGGCGCATCGCGGCATTCCTCAATAAAGACATCTCTCCGGAAAAGTTCGCCCTCATCGCCGAGCGTTCCAGCTTCCAATTCATGAAGCAGCACGAGGACAAATTCGGCTTTCTCCAAGAAGTCATGCTGGAGCAGGGCTTCACCGGCGACGCCTTCATTCGCCAAGGGAAAACCGGCTCCGCGAAGGAGCATTTGACCCAAGCGCAGGACGCGCTGTTCGATCGAGCTTCGTCCGTGGTCATCATGCCAGCTCCGCTCGAAACGCCCTCGCGCTCCGCCAGCGCCTGATTTTTAGCGCCATTCTCTTGTAAACCCCGCGCACTCCGTTTCGGTCTATACGTGCGGATGAGACAGGAGCTTTCCTCGGAGCCCGAGGCAACCATCCACGCGGATCAGCTCGGCGATTTTGACGCTCTAGTGCAAACTCATCGGCCGCGGATTTTCCGCTTTCTCCTCGCGTCCTTGCGCGACCGGGAGACGGCGGAGAACCTCACCAAGGATTGTTTCATGCGGGCCTACAAAGCCCGTGGGCAGTTCCGGGGAGAATCGGGCGCAGCCACGTGGCTGATGCAAATCGCAGCCAACTTGGTTCGTGATCACCAATCGAGCGGCCGGTTGAAATTCTGGCGCAGGAATCTGCGGCCCGAGATCAACCTCACCGACGTTAGCGATTGGATGCCGGACCATCAGCGTTCCCCGGAGGCGCTCGCGGCCGCGAAGGAACAGGTTCGTGCGATCTGGAGCGCGGCGGCGAATCTTTCGGAGCGTCAGCGAACGGTGTTCCTGCTGCGCTTCGTCGAGGACATGGACCTGCTCGAGATCGCCGCCGTAACGGGAATGAAGGAAGGAACGGTCAAAGCGCACCTGTTCCGGGCGTTGCAAACCGTGCGCGCTGTTTTCGAATCGGAGAGGGGATTGGGGGAACCAAAGTGACACAGCATCTGACGTGGGAGGAGATTTCGGATTATTTGGTCGGCGGGGTTGGACCGGCTCAGGCCTCGCACGCGCGGGATTGCGGCTCTTGCGGCTCCGAGATCGCGCGCATCGAAGCCGCGCTCGGCGATTTTCGCGGCGCCGTGCGCAACTGGACCGAACGAATGAGCCGCATAGGAGTAGAAACAGAGGTGGTTATGAACACTGGAGTTGGTATGCAACTGGACTTGCGCCGCGGCATGTACGCGGGCAATGAAACTAAGGCGGGATTGAGCTCGCTAGCCATTCACGCTGCCATGATCGCGCTGCTATTGTTCCTCGGAACCTTAAAGCCGGTGCAGATCATGGTCGACAAAGCGGTCACGCTGATCGCGCCTGCGCCTCCTTTGAAGGTCGCCGAGAACAAGGGCGGCGGAGGTGGCGGCGCGCGCCAGCCCGAGGTCAAGAAGGCCGACCTTCCCAGGCCCACGCCCCGCCAATTCGTCGCGCCCAGGGTCGATGCGGTCGAATCCAAGTTGGAGATGCCGGCGTCCATCGTCGCTGACGTTCCCGATCTCGGCTCGACCAACGTCGGCAACATCGCGGGATTGAGCGCGCTCAACGGTAATGGCTACGCGGGCGGCATCGGCAATGGCCGCGGCGGTGGCGTCGGCAACGGAACGGGCGTCGGCGTGGGCAATGGAGCCGGAGGCGGCTTCGGCGGAGCCGTCTATCGCCCCGGCGGCGACGTGACCGCGCCCGTTCCGATTTACCGTCCTGAGCCGCAATACTCTGAAGAAGCCCGCAAAGCCAAGTGGCAAGGCGTGGTGACGCTATCGTTCGTAGTCGATGAAGCGGGCAAGCCGTACGACATCAAGGTGGTTCACGCGCTCGGCCTCGGCCTGGACGAAAAGGCGATTGAAGCCGTGCGCATGTGGCTCTTCAAGCCCGGCTTGAAGTCGGGCAAACCGGTCAGGGTCGCGGCGCAAGTCGAAGTCACCTTCCGTCTGCTTTAACTTCCGTTCGATAAATCTCGATCCACTGCCCGCGCCGCTCCCACCGCGCTACCGACACGAACCCGCTCGCGACCAGTTCATCCTGCGTCGCTTGCGGACGATAACCCGGCAAGCGGCGCAGCAGTGGATCGAGCCACTTCGCGTCCAGCCAGCTCCCCTCCACCGGATATTGCCGCGAATACACCACCAGCAAATCGAACGACTGCCGGTCCAGCGATTGAAGCGCGGGCAAATCGAAACTTTGAATCTCCACCCCTTTGAGGGGCCGATCTATGTATCCGAGCTCCGGATTTTCTATAGCTCCCGTGAATGGCCACATGCTCGCGATTCGCGCCCGCGGAGCGGAATCGTCCAGAAACCGCGCCGCCGCTTTCTGCAAACCCACGAAATCTACCATCGCCAGATTGTCCTCGTATTGAAACGGAAAGGGCGGATTGAGAAAGAAACCCGCGATCAGCATGGCCATGAGCGCCGTCTCCCAGAGCCACTTCCATATCGGACGGTACTCTGACAAACACACCGCGAACGCCGGATAAAGAATCGGCAGCACTGGCAGCAGGTAACGATCCAGCACCGCACCGCCCAGTAGCGTCACCAGCGCCAACTGCGCCCCCGCGACCCACAGCGCAATCGACCAATCCTTACCGCGCAGCATCCGCCAACCGAAATACAGCACGATCGCTCCGATGAACCGGCCGTCTTTGACGAACAGAAACAGCGCGCGCTCGCCAACCGAATACAAAATCTGAAGCGGATGCAGCGCGTAACCGATGTTGTAC
>JASHRP010000328.1 GCA_030037375.1 Bryobacteraceae bacterium
TCTCGATAGCTCCGAGGCGCCGGCTGCATGGATGGAGCCTACGGGATTACCATCGCACGGAGGAGTTTCCTGTGGTTTGCTTTCACTACTGCCGGCGGGAGTAAGGACGCTGAGAGTTTGTCCGTGATAGCAGAAAGTGGACCGAAGCCTGGATTCTCTCGATTTTCCATGCGTCTCGATGAATCACGCGGCCAAAGCGATCGAACGTTCCGCAAACAAACCGATGCAGAGCCGCAACGCGCAATGCCACAGCCTGGCGACTCCGAATTAATCCAAGAGTCAGCTCTTGAGTGCCAGGCAGCGTCGCAAGCGGAGCAAAAGGCCACGGTCGATGAAAACGAACTACATCCTTACGGGATTGTTCCCGCAGACGGTGAGTTCGATTCTGACGATCCAGGCACGCCCGCTCAACCGTGGCTGCGTCGTGTTTCGAGGTAGAAGCCGATAATGCGTTAACGCGGCGGTTGGAAGGCATTCCACGAGGTCGCCGGCGATCGGCTCAGAGCCGGACGAAGCTTCCCCGATCCGCCGGAATCCGTCACATCGAGTTGCTTCCGGACCGCGAGCCATATAGGAAGGGTTCTATGTTAGGCTGCGGGCGTGACGCGTCGCCTGTCGGTTTTTCTCTGCTGCACGTTTGCGCTCACGTTTTCCGCCTGGGCAACGCTCGTATTTCTGCAGCACCAGAAGCGATCGGTCTATGGGCAGCCGTTTTTCATGCTGCTGTATGCCGCCGGTGGCCTCGGGCCAACCGTCGGGGCATATGTTGCCGTCCTGTCGGAAGCTTCCAAAACGTCGCTCGTCGAGTTTCATCAGAGACTCCTTCGCTGGCGCATGCCGATCCGTTGGCACGTCATCGCGATCTGCCTGCCAGTGGGCATGACGCTTACCGCGGCGGCGTCGCGACTGGTCATTGGTTCACTCGGTTTCCCTCCTGTCCCAGCCCAACCGTGGTTTCTTTTCGCCGCGTACCTCTTCGAGATGATTCCGGGCGGCGGTCTTGAAGAACTTGGCTGGCGCGGAGTCGCACAACCGGAGTTGGAACGATCGTTCTCCCGATCGATCTCGGCATTAATAGTAGGTGCCATGTGGTCCGTGTGGCACCTGCCCTTGTTTGCCATGCCCGGAGTTCCCCAGTACGGCAGGGATTTCTCATCGTTTGCAGCCGGAGTTTTCGGAAACGCGATGATACTCGCCTGGTTATATGGGAGAACGCACAGCATCCTTCTCTGCGTCATGTTCCATGCAAGTGAGAATGCTGCCTGGGTCGTGGCTTTTGGGTTCCAGTCAGGGCAGGTTCGGGTGGCGGCGGTTGCGTCGGCGGCTATCCACTTGATCGTCGGCGCAGTCCTGCTGAGCCGCGGCGGCGCAACTCGACCCGTACGAAAGTTTGCTGAGTAGGCGGGCCTGTGACGCGCGACTCGTCGATGGCTGCCCACAAAACGCGCTCGGGAAGAGTTGCCGGCCATCCGGGATCAATCCAAACAACCAGCGGAATCGAGCTACCTGCGCCGGACGCTGGATTGCGCGGTGCGGATCGCTACCGGATCGGCGGCGGCCCATTCGGCTGGAATTATCCACCGCGACCCAAGGCAGACGACACGGAAACCCTGGCCGTCCCCACCGATCCGGGCCAATTGATGGGCACAGTGGGCTACATGCCGCGGCCGCCCTCCGCAAAGCCCTAGCCGTCGCCCTAGATTGTCAAGGGGAGAGAGGTTTAGGCCTTCAGCGCCGCGCTCAGCCGCTCCCACGTCACCGGCAGCTCCTCCGGCAGCACGCGTGTCTCCCCGACCGTGGTCATGAAGCTCGCGTCGCCGCACCAGCGCGGCAGAACGTGCATGTGGATGTGCCCCGCGACTCCCGCTCCCGCGCAGCTTCCCAGGTTCATGCCGAGATTCATCCCGTCTGGTTTATAAAGCCCACGCAGGGCCTGGTCCGCGCGGCGTGCCAGCCGCATCATCTCTTCGAGCGCGGCCGGATCAGCCGCCTCGAGCGTCGCCACGTGCGCGTACGGCGCGATCATCAGGTGCCCGCTCGTGTACGGATACAGATTCAGCAGAACGAAATTATGCTCGCCGCGGAAGACGACCAGGTTGGCTCGATCGTCCGAAGATTCAGCCTTCGCGCAGAACAGGCACTCCGCTGGATCGGACACCGCCGGAGCAGGCGTGGAGACATAGCGGTATCTCCACGGGCTCCACAAGTAATCCACGGAATTTCGTCCAGATTTGGTCGAGCCTAAGGCTGCGCGGGTTCCGGCGTCGCGGGACTGCCGTTAACCAGGTCCTTCAGTTCCTTGCTGGGCTTGAAGTACGGAATCCGCTTGGCGGGCACATCCACGCGCGCGCCGGTCTTCGGGTTGCGTCCCACGCGAGGTTGGCGCTGACGCGTGCGAAAGCTGCCGAAGCCGCGAATCTCGATTTTGTCCCCCGTCCGCAGGGCGCGAACCACGCTGTCGAAGATCGCTTCGACAATTACCTCGGAATCCTTGCGCGTCATCTCCACTACGCGGGAGACTTCCTCGATCAATTCCGCCTTGGTCATTTTACCGGCCTTCCCCTTTTCCCCGTATATTCATTGCTTCTTCTATGGTGCTGGTCGCCGCGGCGGCCTGGCGCTGGTAATCTTCCAGCCGCGCGCGCTCCTCCTCCTCGGCCACTGCCCTGAGACTCAAGCCGATCTTGCGCTCGGCCTCGTTCATCTTGATGATCTTGAAATCGTACTCCTCGCCGATCGGAAGCAGGGCATCGCCCGCTTGACCGCGATCCGGCATCGCCGGAATCTCCGATTTATGGCACAGACCCTCGACTCCCGGCGCTACCTCAACAAAGACGCCGAAAGCAGCCGAGCGGCATACGCGGCCGCGAACCAGATCGTTCACTTCATGGGAACGGAAGAAACTCTCCCAGGCGTCGGGCTGAAGCTGTTTGACTCCCAGCGATAGACGCCGGTTGGGCGCGTCGATGTTCAAAATCACCGCCTGCATCACTTGGCCCTTGCGAACCAGTTCCGCCGGATCCTTCACGTGCTTCGTCCACGAGAGATCGGATACATGGACCAATCCATCCACGCCCTCCTCGATCTCCAGAAACGCGCCGAAATCGGTAAGTTTGCGCACCCTGCCTTCCACCACGCTGCCGATACTATACCGCTGCGCCACCGTGGTCCACGGGTCCGCTTCTAGCTGCTTGATCCCGAGCGAAACCCTCCGGTCCCGCGGCTTCACCTCCAACACCACCGCCTCGACATGGTCCCCGACCTTCACCACCTTGGACGGGTGCTTCATCCGGCGGCTCCAAGTCATCTCCGATATGTGGATTAGACCCTCCACGCCGGGTTCGATTTCGACAAATGCTCCGTAATCGGTAATGCTCATTACACGCCCAACTACTCGGCTTCCAGATGGACACCGCTGCGGTAACGTTTCCCAAGGATCGGGGGTAAGTTGGCGCAAGCCCAGAGAAATCCGCTCTTTGGCACGGTCGAAGCGCAGGATCTTGACGGTCAGCTCATCGCCGACGTGTACCACCTCAGAAGGGTGGGTCACCCGCCCGTGCGACATATCGCTTACATGCAACAGCCCATCGATGCCGCCCAGATCGACAAAAGCCCCGTACTCGGTCAGGTTCTTGACCGTCCCGCTGACCACCGCGCCTTCCTGTAAGTGTTCGAGCGCGGTCTCTTTACGGGCTTTGAGATCCTCCTCGATCGCCATCTTCCGCGACACCACCACATTGCCGCGCCGCCGATTGATCTTGATGACCCTGACCGGGATGTCCTGCCCAAGGAACTGATCCAGATCGTGCGCCGGCCGGACATCCACCTGCGATCCAGGCATGAAGGCCGGTACACCCACATCGACCATCAGGCCACCCTTGGTGCGCTCGATCACCCGCCCGGAGACCAGGAGCTGATCCCGCATCGCCTGCTCCAGGCTATCCCAGATGCGGAGACGGCTGGCTCGCGAATGTGAAAGCAGCACATAGCCTTCGGGCTGCTCTCCGTGCCGGTCGACCATGACATCGATCGCGTCGCCCCGTTTGAACGGAATGGTGCCGTCGGGCTGCCGGACCTGATCGATTGGTACTAAGCCTTCAAGTTTGTAGCCAACGTCGACGATTAATTCTTGCGTTCCGACCTTAACTACATGACCTTGCAACAACTCTCCCTCGGAGGGAGGGGCAAGGTGGCTATAGTCCTCAATGAGGTGCTCGTAGTCCTCTTCAACGGGTAAGTTGAGATCCGTATCGCGCTCGTTTGTGCCGCTCGCCATCACCCGAAGCTCCGACAAACCGTTGATAGAGTGAGATCCTTCAGCACGCGCCGCCTGAAGTGTCCCTAGTGATGGCCATTATACATTAATTCTCCAGCAGTTACGGGAAGAGTCAAACGGTTCTGCGGAGGAGGGAGCGGACACGTCGCATACGCGGTAAACACACAAGGCGGATTGTACGCCTCATTAAAGTCGAGTCTCACAGTACCAGGAACTTTAAGATTCTTCGGAAGATCGATGTCCAGGAACCTTCCGGCGCCGTACGTCGCCTTCCCAGTGGTCTGATCGCGAAATACGATCGAGCCATCGGAAGCCGGATCCAAGCGGTACTCCTTGCCATCGCGCACAAACGCTACGTATCCCGGCGATTCATCCTGCTCCTGCAATCCCGCCACCACGGTATTGAAATTCAAAACATGCGGTTTGTCCCACGGCGTGTATTTCGCCTCAATGCGCCAGGACGGATCCACCGGATACCAGCTCAAATGCGTAAACTCCTTGCGCGCCGGAGCCTGGCTGTCTTTGACTCGAATGGCAAATTTTTCGCTGCGTTGAATGAGAAAAAATTTCACGCTGCCCAGCGTCAGAACGTCCTTGTCGGGAACTAGATCCTTCGCCGGCAGCTTCACTCCGGCCGCCGGCTGAAAATGAACGTGCCCGCTCTTCAGCGTGAACACGCCTGTATGCGCGGGCATCGATGCGGGCAAAGACACTTCCGCCGAAGCGTCCGACCCGGCGCGATTATCGCCTTCCTTCAACCACGCCAGACCGACCACCGTAGTCCACCCGTCTTCGGCGACAAGCGACTTCTCTCGATCGGCGCGAAACTTTCCGACCCCCGCGCTGTAGTCGCCCGCGGACACTTCCAGCACGCACACCAACACCGCAGCGGCAGTGGACGCAAGCTTCCGCATTAACTCCTACTATAGCGCCACGCATAGTCAGCGAAACTCACCACCGCAAGGCCCGCTGTTAACCACTTAGCCAGTCCCAACAGAAGTTCAATATCCCCCGCGACGATCACCACCAGCGACATTTGCACAATCGTCGAAAGCTTTCCCCAAATCGACGGCGGAAAACGTCGCGGCGATTTCGAGAACAGAAACGCCAGCCCCGCGCCCGCGAGAATAAGTAAATCCCGTCCGAACACGATCGCGGCCAGCCAGCCTTCAATCGCGCCGTTGAGCCACAATGCTGCGAAGGCGCTCACCAGCAGAACCTTGTCCGCGACCGGATCAAGAATCTCTCCAACGTGGCTCGGCACCTTCCATCGCCGCGCCAGGTAGCCGTCGAAAGCGTCCGTCACTCCCGCCAGCAACATTACCACCAGCGAGAGCCCGTAATGCTTCTGCCACAGAAGCCAGAACAGGTACGGCGCCGCGGCCAGGCGAGCCGCGCTTAGCAGATTCGGCAGTGATCGCATGCGAGGCGCCGAGGCCGCTATCAGTTTAGAGCGGAAGCGCCTGTGTCAGAATACCAATCGCTCAGGACACCAGCGCGTGCGACGCCCGGCTGCCCAATTGATCGTGCGTCAGTATTTCGTACAGCGTCGGATCGCTCATGATGCGATTGACCAGCGCGAAATGCATCGCGTGACCCGCCTTTTCCGCGATCACGTGTCCCAGCAGCGGCTTTCCGATCAGCGCCAGATCGCCGATCAAATCCAGCGCCTTGTGCCGGCAGCACTCGTCTGGGAAACGCAAACCGTCCGGATTGAGAATGCCGTTGCGATCGAAGCAAACCGCATTTTCGAGCGACGCGCCGCGGATCAATCCCATGTTCCGCATCTGCGCCAGCTCATATTCGAAGCCGAACGTCCGTGCCGGCGCGATCTCTTCGGCGTAACGCTCCGGAGAAACTTCCATCTGCAACTGCTGGTGCCCGACCAGCGGATGGTCGAAGAACACATCGCAGGTGAGCAGGAACCGGTCTGAGGGAACAATCGTGATGCGCTTTCCTCCGCCCTCCACCGAAACCGGCCTTCGAATGCGCAAATAGCGTCGCCGTTTGCGGTGATAGCGAATCCCGGCTGCGCGGATCAGATCCACGAACGGCCGCCCGCTGCCGTCCAATATCGGAACCTCGAGATTATCGATCTCGACGAACGCGTTGTCCACGCTCATGCTGTAGAACACGCTCAGCAGATGCTCGGTGGTCGAGATGAGCACTCCCTGCCGCATCAGGCTGGTCGCATAGCTGACCTTTTGTACATGCCGCCAGCTTGCGGGAATGGAAAAGGAGTCGAGATCGACGCGTAGAAAAACGATGCCCGTGGATGGCGGGGCGGGGAGGATTCGAATTCGAACCGGAACTCCCGAATGCAGCCCTACGCCGGACGCTTCCACCGGCCGTTGGATCGTGGTTTCAAATCTCAATGAAACATCCTGCCGTCATGATGATTGACGCCATTATAGCAAGGTGGATTACGAACTTTTCTAACTCCAGATTGATATAAAAAGACTTGTATCGCGATGGTGTGGCGAATCAGCCACAGTTGAAGGCATTTCCCGTGGCCTCCCAGCCACGATCCGCCGACAAGTTCGCCAATCGGCTTAGCGCCGGGCGGCCTGAATGGCTTTCGCGGACTCACCCTTCACCCTCCGCAATGGACTTTCCGCGACGCCGTCCCCTGCCGCGCATGAATGCCGAGTGCGTCTCCCGCTGTTCCGGATTGGCTAGCCGGCAAAAATAGGCCCTTTCCTGGAACTTGAGACCACGAATCAGCGTATGCTGTTCGCATGACAAAGCCCTTCAAAGTGTTGCCTCGGCTGGAGGCTCGGCTTGCAGGTGCTCTTTACTTGTTCAGCATCGTTTTTGGCTTGGCGGCGATGATACTCATCCGCCGCAAGATGCTGGTCCGGGGTGACCAGGTGAATCTGGTCGCGGGAGTCCTTTACAGCGGTATGACCTTGCTCTTATGGCACTTACTCCGGCGAGTGAACAAGTGGATTTCGGCGGTTGCCGCAATCCTCAGTCTGGCGGGCTGCTGGCTTCCGCGGTTGCCCTGGTACAACTCAGCGCATATCAGCAACAATCGGCTTTTTGGCCTGTACTGCCTGTTCACGGGCTACCTCGTCTGGCGGTCGAGGTTCTTCCCAAAAATTGTTGGCGTTTTCATGGCTTGCGCCGGTGTTTGCTGGCTGATCACAACCTGGCCGTCTCTGGCCCAAGCGACTTCGCCCCTTCCGGGGATTTTGGGTTTGGTGGGTGAGGGCACGCTTATGGGATATTTGATCGTCAGAGGCTTGGATGAGGACCAATGGAAAGAGCGCGCTGCGCTGCGGCTAGGTTAGCCTTAGTGGCCATTCCATCCACATGACGTCCCAGTAGCGCTCGAATTTACGTCCAACCCGGCTATGGGCGCCGATGTTTCGCCCTTATGCTTAACTGCAAAGGTGTTGGAGAAACTCGGCGCGCGAGTCGTGGAACCTAAGGAGTACGAATCCGGTCGGCCACATTCGGACCGATGGCGCGAATGCTTCAGGTTCCATGTGTAGATCACTTCGGGTATTGCCTTTTGCCGCGCAGTACAGAACAAAGAGCATCGTAAACGTGTCCGCTCGCCAAGCCCCGCTCGGCCGTCTGCGCGATGGTGTTGTAGTAGAGCGGTCTCCCGCCACTTCCAGGAACAGCAACGCCTGATCGGGCGGAATTATGTCTTTGACCGGAAGCGCGTCATCGCAGCGTAGACTTCCGCCGGCGTGTGCGCGGCACAAGCGGATTCCCTTTGTAACGTGCGCTCACCAGCCTGAGGCCCGGCTCGTGATGACGATGGCCGCGCCAGCCGGGCAAAGGGCGGCGGCGCGGCCCTGAGGGAAAGGCGATTGTGTTTGGTCTGCTGGATCGCGAGACTGGCGAGCTCCGCACTTCGGTGGTTGGCACCCGCCGCCAGATTCCCAGACGCAAGCCGACCTCCGAGGACCTTTTTTGTGAGCGGCGTTTCAGGGAGTGACCTGAACTTCGGCTCCGTCGTCAAACTCCCGGGCGCAGGCCGACTTCCCAGTACCTATTTCCGTGACCCCGTTATCGGGATTAACCCGCCGGCCGAGGGCAAACTTCCCACATTCCGACATCTGGCCCGCGCTCGGCAGCCGCGAAGGAAGAAGGCGTTATTCGTTCGCTGTCCGTGCAGGATTCTTTCCGATAAACTGAAAACCTGCGTATGCCGCTTTCCGCAGGAGACAAGCTCGGGCCCTATGAGATCGTCGAGGCGATCGGCAAGGGCGGCATGGGCGAAGTGTACCGCGCCCGCGACACGCGCTTGCAGCGCGAAGTAGCCGTCAAGGTCTCCGCCGAACGCTTCAGCGACCGCTTCGAGCGCGAAGCCAAAGTCATCG
>JASHRP010000329.1 GCA_030037375.1 Bryobacteraceae bacterium
CCGCGCGATCTCGCGTTTCCCCACTCCTTGCGTGTGCAGTTCCAGAATCGTGGTGCGTTGCGCTTGGCTCAACATCAGGTGTTTGCTCCCCAAGAAGTTTTTGGTCCAGACGCTGGAGTTGCTTTCCAATCCGTTCGACCTGGCGGTGCGCCGCGGCGCGCTGTTGTTCATCGAGCGCCACGGCTTCCGCGCCGGCCAGCCGCCGATGAGCGCGTTCCAGAATCGCCGCTGCCATCTCCAGCTCGCGCGTCAGTTCGGCTGCGGGCTTGTCTGCTGTTGTCTCGTGCCGCTGAGTTTTGAAGAACAGCGCTGGATCGTCCAGAATGCGTTTGCGGATCGCGACCGATCCTCGCCGCCAAGCCGCATATAGTTGCCCGGCTGAGCGTGTATCGCAGTGATGCCCGGCAAAGATCGCCGCCATGCGCTGGCAGTCCTCCAGACTCTTGCGCGCCGCCGGGACCAGGAACTTTATCGCCGTCTGCGCGCTGATCTTGCCGGCCCGCACCTGCTGTTGAATCGTTTCCGGCAGAAGTTCGGCTAACGCCAGCCGCCGCGATACCCAGCTCACGCTGCGATCGAACCGCCGCGCCAACTCCTCCAGGCTGTAGCCGAAACGCTGCTCCATCTCCGCCAGCAGCCAGCCCACTTCCAGCGCGGTCTAGTGTTCGCAGAGCCGCAGCGAACGATCCAACAGCACCGCGGCGGCTTCGCTCATCGGCCACGCCACGGCTTCCACCGTGTCGCGCCCCAGTTGCTCCAGCGCCGCGATGCGCTTGTAGCCGTCGATGACCACGTAGCGATCCGCTTGGCCTTCCATCGCGACCACCACAATGGGCACTTGTTGGCCACTGTCAGCCAGTGAGGCCAGCAGCCGGCGGCGGCGCTGCGGGTTGTCCACGCGCAGCCGCTCCCAGCGGCGCTCCAGTTGGTGAAACTCCAGTTGCATCGGTCCGCGATTGAGTATGCGGGAGACGGGAACTGGTCTTTTCCGAAGCCGGGGGAAGTCGGCTGGGAAGTCCTGCTGGGTCAATCGGATATGGGCGGATCTGGTCTTTTGCGGCGCGCAGGATTAGTGCGCTCATAACCCCAAGAAAATCAGCGCCTTGCGCGCCGAACTGGTCTTTCGCCAGGTCCCAGGGAAGTCGCGGCAATGGCGGCGGCAAGCGCAGCGGTTCCGGCGCTTCGGCTTGAACTTTGCGCTGGTCCAGCCTCCATGCGGCGGCATAGTCCGGATTCCGCCGCCGCCAACAGGCTTGCGTCTTCCGGCGTCGCCACGTTTGGCACTCCGGCCGGCCGCAAGCTCGTTGCCGCTTGCCTACTCGCGGATCGGGACGGAACCATCGGCGGCAGATCGTGCAGGGTTTCTTGCGGGCCTCGCGCATCGTGGATCACTCACGTCACCACGTTGGCGGGCAGTTGTGTGGATCAGATCAAAACACCTGGGTCACTTTTGGGAAGCAGGGGTGGGTCATTCTTCGCGCGCGCCGAAGATCGAGGTCGTCAGGATCAAAGAAGATGCTGATTACGAGGGCGTTCGTGTCCGGTTCGAAGCCACACTCGCAAAGGCGCAGATCCCCATGCAGATCGATATCGGCTTTGGGGACGTCATCGTGCCTGGGCCCATAAGGATTGAGTATCCGACCCTCCTTCAATTTCCTCCGCCCCTACTCGAAGCGTACCCGCGCGAAACCGTTGTCGCGGAGAAATTGGAAGCTCTAACCGCACTCGGGCTGCTGAACAGCCGGATGAAGGACTACTATGATCTCGCTCTGCTCGCCCGCATGTATTCCTTCGACGGTGAGCGCTTGGTCGAGGCCATTCGCGCGACTTTTCGCCATCGTGGCACTGCGATCGAAGCTGAACCGGTCGGTCTGACCGAAGCGTTCTTCGGCGATCCAGCTCGAACTGTTCAGTGGCGTGCGTTTGTTCGTCGTAGCCGATTCGTCGAACAGTCCGACGACTTGAAACGGCTCGTCGCTGAGGTTCGCGTGTTCGCTATCCCGGTGCTCGCGGCAGCGGCCACCGAGATCGAGTTCACTGCTAATTGGGAGCCACACGGGCCGTGGAAGTGAGGGTGTCGAGACAGCTAGTATCTCCTAATGTTGCTGTACTTGAAGAAGTTATGGCGCTGCTCACGAACCGAGTCCGTTGATGACTTGGCGGACTCTACGACTCCGCGGCTCATCATCGCTAGCTGCTGACGTAGGCTCTCGTTTTCTTTCTCAAGCTTTACTATCCGCTCATTCAACGCGCCGATATCTGCATTGGCGGAATTGCGGGATGCGTCGTCCTCCCGCAGCATCGGCTTCGTGATGGATCTACGCTTTGCGGCCGTCGAGGATTTGTCTGGCCGGCCTTCATTCCTTTGCGCGAGCATGCGGGCCTTTAGCTCCGCACTTCGACGGTCTAATTCCTCTTTGCGCATGCAACAGATTGTAACCCAGCCTCGGCGCCCCTGGACCACAATGCCATCCAAGTCGACGCAGGCGGTGCGCAGTTCGAAAATCCGTTAGTTCCAGATGGGCGAAGGTCTCGCGTCCTGTCAATAAGCACGCGGTGAGTTGGAAAGTAGCATTCCTGGGGGCCCAGAGATGGCTCCCCAGAAAGCATGGTTTCAAACCACCTCTCCACTCCGTAACTTGTTGATTACGGGATCGCCAGCTTGACCGGTTTTCCGACGCGGCTGAGCATTTCCACTAGCGTGTCGATGGTGAACTTGGCCGTCTTCCTGTTCATCACGTCGGATACACGCGGCCGCGACACCATTAGAATCTCGGCGGCCTGGGCCTGCTTCAAGCCATGCTTCACAATCCAGACAGATAGCTCTTCCATCAACTGCTGCTTCAGCAGGCGCGTGTCATTGATCTGCTTGCGCGACGCCGCCTGTAGACGTTTGGCCTCAGCCGGCGTAAAACCCAGTTCCAGGAAGATATTCGCCCCCGGCTTCGTGACATGCCGGATTTCGGTATCAATTTTCATTGCTTCTCCTTCCTCGCGCTCACCACGGCGCGATAGCGCAGTGTGGCAATCGCCTTATCCTGCCTGCTGGTCGCCTGCCTGTTTTTCCGGAAGCAGTGCAGCACATAGATGGCCTCCTCAAACTTGGCGAGGTACATCACGCGGTAGATACCGCTCGCCTCCCGGATGCGAATCTCTCTTGTACCAACACCCACATCGTGGAACGGTTTCCAGTCGGTCGGATCAAGCCCGGCCTGGACCTTCCCCAATTGGAAGCCCGCCTCCTTACGTGCGTCTTTCGGGAAAGCCAGCAGGTCGTCGTAAGCAGATCCTACCCAGCGGATCTGTTTTTCATCGTCTATACGCCAGTATGTATAAAATATTATACACACCCTCTAGGGAGACGTGCGTCGCAGCCGCATTGTCAAGTGAAAACGCGGAGTTGGAAAACGGTAAACGTGGGAGCCCGGATTGGCTCCCCGGCATGGATTCGAACCACGATTCACGGCTCCAAAGGCCGCTGTCCTACCATTAGACGACCGGGGAACGGAGACGATTTAGAGTCCAGTGTAGCAGCCGCGCCGGGGCGCGGTCACCACTGCGAGTACGGCGTGCCTTCCAAGCTGATGCTATCGGAGTTGCTGTGCACCGTATAGATTCCCGCCTGGGTCTGGTCCACCATGGAGAAGGCGTCTTCCATGGTGATCCGCCAGTCTTCCTTTCCCGTGATCGGATCGATGGGAACCGCGCGCAGGTAACCCTCGTTTACCAGATCGCTCAGCGCCTGCGGCGCCTTTTTCTTATCCACCGTGTACTCGTCGATCACGTTGCGCAACGTGAACAGATTGTTCTTCAGCACGCTCTCCTTGGTGCGTATCACCGATTTCTGATAGAGCGGCACGGCGATGGAAATGAGAACCGAGATGATCGCCATAACGACGATCAGCTCGATCAGCGTATAGCCAAGCGCGCCGCGGCGGTTGTGACGCCTACCAAGTCGAGTACAGAGTTCCATCCCGCGCCGTCTCCGTGCTCTTGGTGTACACCGTAAAAACATTCTGGCCTCCCCAACTCGTGCTGAGCGGGTCGTCCTGCTCGCTGCGCAAGCCCCAATCGCGAGTGCCGGTCATCGGATCGATGGGAACGCTGCGCAAAAACTTGACTACTTTGCCATCGGCGGACTGCGACAGCTTGACGCCATCCACCAACTGCTTGAGCGATTCCGGGTATCCGTCGGTATCGATCTTGCTCTGGATCTTATTCGCGAGTGTCGCGTCTTTGTACATGTCGATGGCCCTGCGAATTTCGTGCAAAGCGGAGTTAAGCTCGCGCTCCTTATCCCGCCGGACCTTATAACGCGCCAGCGGAACCGCCATAGCCGTGAGAATCGACAGGATCGTGAAGGCTACGATCAGCTCCACCAGCGTCATACCGCGCTGCCGGTATCGACGGTTCAAGAGAGTTTTCGAGTGATTCACTAAGCTGTTCGCACGCATCGGACTTATCTATTAAATTATTCCACCGTGACCGGAACGCTTGCCAGTTCCGTCGGTTGCGATTGAGACTGTGCATTCTTCACGCTAGCGTCCGCAATCGATATCGCTCCAGTCCCCTTTCCCACGGCGGAAAAATTAAACATCGCGACAGGGCCCGAACCGCTGACGCCGCCCGCATCGGGCGACCGAGTGACGGTCAGCATAGCCTCGCCCGTTTCGTTGCGAATCTCGCGCACGGTGGCCACCTTGGCTCCGCCTCCTTTCAGCAGATCTCCCGCGGAGACGTCATCCAGGCGGACTTGCGCCGGATCGAATTTGATGTGCAGCGGCGAGAGCGCCTCCACGTTGGATGCCCCGTCCATCTGTACGGTCAACGTGAAGGATCCGTCCGCCCTCACTTGAATCGGTCCGGGAAGGAAGCTGAGACGAGGACCCTGGGCCGGCCGCGACGGTGAATCCGTGGAGGCTGTCTTCGTGGGAGCGGCTGGCTGCGGCGACCCAGGCGTCGGGGGACCAGGCGCCACGGCAGCAGGCGCTGCCGGTGTGGACCCCGCGGGCGCAGGCGCCGCATTCGCAGCCGGCGCCGCGGCCGGAGAAGGTGCGACTGGTTGCACCGCAGCCGCCGGTTTGACCTCCGCCGGGGCGGGAGGGACCGGTTCATCGGAGGGCGGCGCATGGATGATCTTTGGATTCGCCTCATTTCCAGCAAAGACGCTCCGGAAATTCTCGGGCGAGTAATCCGGCGTTCTGACGATGTGCGGAATCATCGCGATCAGGATCTGATCCGAATCCTTTTCCGTGGACTGGCTTCCGAACAAAAACTTTCCTAGCACCGGAAGGCTGGCAAGACCGGGAATTCCATTGACTGTGCTCGAATCCGTGGTTTGGTTCAAACCGCCCAGCAGGCTCACTTCGTTGTTGCGCATGCGGACATCGGTAATGTTCTGCTCCTGTGCGATCACCGGCTGCGACAGGCCGCCGCCCAGGTTTTCGTACTGTTGCACGGAGGATACCGTGATTTCCACATGCATGGTCAACTCATCCGCCGAATGTACTTGCGGTGTGATGATCAACTGGATCCCCGTATCGGCGTAGGAGAACTGCGTTTGCACCAGCGGACTCACGCCGGCGGTAGTCGCACCCACCGCCGAACCTAAGCTGCCTGTGGCGTAGGGAATGCGAAGGCCGACCTTGAGCTCTGCCTTCATCCCGTCGGATGCGCGCACCTGCGGCTTGTTCAGCACCTTCGTTTTGGTGTCCGTCAGCATGGCCTCCAGCAGCGCTCCGGGCAAGCTGGTGGAGAAGTCGGAAGTGGAAAGATGGGCCAGGCTATTTAAACCAACGGACCCACTCGTAGAACCCGTGGAGGTCGTCGGCGTAGTGGTAACCGGCGTGGTTGTCGTCGTGGACGTGGTGGTGGTGGAGGACGTAGTGGTGGTTGACGTTCCGCCTACAGCGATGGAACTGGTTGGCGTGAACGCAATGGGAACGTTCAGCCCAGCGGTTCCGCCGGACGCAATGGTCGCCGCCAGCTGCTTGGATCGCGTCGTGTTCGCCTCCATGATCATCACGTCGACGATCACTTCCGACTTCGGCTTATCCAGATCGTGGACCAGTTTCTCCACCATCGCCACCTTGTCCGCCGTGTCGCGCACCATAATGGCGCGCGCGGCGTTGTAGGTAAACAGCCGGCGGATTTCCGTCACCGTGCGAATTCCATTGGCGATTTCCACGAATTCCTGCACGGAGCTGGCATTGGGAACGTAAAACACCCGCACCACATCGTCTTCGTAATCGCGGCGTTTCGTGGTGCTGTCCTCACACACGAAGATCGTATTGGAGGAGATTGGCTTCCAGAACGTCTTGGTGACGAACGCCAGCATATCGAAGGCCTGCTCCACCGTCATTCCGTCCAGATTGACGTCCTGCGGTTTGGCGTTACCGGGGGTCTGATAGGTGGGATCGAAGACCACGTGAACTCCCATCATGTCGCCGACGGTGCGATACAACTGCTGTGGCGTGGCCTGGTTGATTTTCGTGGGAGTGGGAAGCCTTCGCAACGCCGGCTGGAGTTCGGGCGGAGACTCGATCGAAGCAATGCGCTCATCCTCTTCCTTGCGAATTTTTTCGACCTCTGTCAGCCCCGCCGTACTCGCAGTTTTCTTGTCGAGCACCATCTGTTGCGTCCGCTTCAATTCCTGAATCGCGATGCTGGAGGAAGGGTCAGTGACCAGGGCCTTTTGAAACTCCTGAATGGCTTCCGGCAGCTTGTTCTCGCCGCGAAGCTTCACGCCAGCCTGAACATGCTTCTGGCCGGCTTGAAATCGCGCGCGGCGAACCGCGATCTGATAGTTGAGGTCCGTCGGGCTTTCGTCGGAAGCTTTCTGATACATCGTTACCGCGGTATCCCAATCTTCCTTGAGCTCAGCGGCCAAGCCCTGCTTGTAATCTTTTTCGGCTTGACGGTTTTTCGCCGCGAAGGCCGCTGTGGCGCCAAAAGCCACCAAGACAACCGCGAGTAGAGCAGGTAAGTGCTTTTTATTCATTGTAATGCGCGAGCCCCTCTAAGATGCCGGTCCACTGCTTTCGCGCAGAGGGGCGATCTCTCATCAAGTCTTGACGCCCTGGGGATTAAAAGCGTGGAAGAAAAACCTAGATTTCGCCCGGCTTCTATTGCTGCACGGTGATCGAAAGCCCGCTTTGACTCGACGCTCCCCCGATGCTGGCCACAATCGCCGCATCGCCGTTCGGAAGATTGGGAACCGTGACGTTCAATTGGTACTCGCCGGGAGCGATCAAGCCCGCGAACACTACATTGGCGATCGCCCCGCCGATCGTGACCTGAACCGAATTGGCAAGCGTGGCGGGGGAGGTTACTAGTTGACCGGTGGGGCTGACCGGGTCGGTTGGCCCCAACCCGGTCGCGTACAGAAGGATGGTTTCACCGGGTTGTGCGGGCGAAGTAGTCACACCGGGCAGCAGGTTCGTGCTCCCCACCGCAGTGTAGTTGGCGTGTTGTGCCGCTACGTACGCCC
>JASHRP010000330.1 GCA_030037375.1 Bryobacteraceae bacterium
CATCAACGAGTACGGCTTCATCGAGAGCCCGTACCGCCGCGTCAAGGACGGCGTGGTGGTGGACGAAGTGCGGGTGCTGAACCCGGGCGAGACGGAATTGAAGGTCGGCCAGGTAATGGCCCGCGCCGACATGGACAAAGCCGCCAAGGGCAAGAAGCAGGCGCCCGAAATCGAAGCGCACTGCGACTACCTCTCCGCGTGGGAGGAAGACAAGTACATCATCGCGCAGGCCAACGTTCACCTCGACGAGAAGGGCAAGATCACGGACGAGCTGGTCAACGCCCGCCAGGCCGGCAACTTCGTGCTGAAGCACGTCGGCGAAATCGAGTACATGGATGTAAGTCCGAAGCAGCTCGTATCGGTCGCCGCGAGCTTGATCCCGTTCCTCGAGAACGACGACGCCAACCGCGCGTTGATGGGATCGAACATGCAGCGCCAGGCCGTTCCCCTGCTCCGCGCTGAGGCTCCGTTTGTCGGAACCGGAATGGAGCGGGTCACCGCCCGCGACTCCGGCGCCGTGATCATCTGCAAGCGCGCGGGTGTGGTCGACTCGGTCGATAGCGAACGGATTATCGTCCGCGTGGAAGGCAACACCCAGGAAGGCCAGCTTTCCCGCGAAGTGGGCGCGGACATCTACACGATGACCAAGTTCAAGCGCTCCAACCAGAACACCTGCATCAACCAGAAGCCGATCGTCTTCAAAGACCAGAAGGTCAAGAAGGGCGACGTGCTGGCCGATGGTCCGTGCACGGAGATGGGCGAACTGGCGCTGGGCCGCAACGTTCTCGTGGCCTTCATGCCGTGGCGCGGATACAACTTCGAGGACGCGATCGTGGTCTCCGAGAAGCTGGTCAAGGAGGACTACTACACTTCGATTCACATCGAGGAGTTTGAAGTCGACGCCCGCGATACTAAGCTCGGACCCGAAGAGATCACTCGCGATATTCCGAACATCGCCGAGACGTTCCTGCGGAATCTCGACGAAAGCGGCATCATTCGCGTCGGCGCGACGGTGAAGCCGGGCGACATTTTAGTGGGTAAGGTGACGCCGAAGGGCGAGACTCAGCTCACACCGGAAGAAAAACTCTTGCGCGCGATCTTCGGCGAAAAGGCCGGAGACGTGAAGGATGCTTCGCTGTATTGCCCGCCGGGCATCGAAGGCACGGTGGTGGATTGCAAAGTCTTCTCGCGGAAAGGCGCGGAGCTGGATGAGCGCTCCAAACTGATTCTGGAAGGCTCCGAAGAGCGTCTGCGCCGCAATCTCGAAGACGAGAAGCGAATCCTTAACGACGAGCGCGCCAAGCGTCTCGCGAAGCTTCTTGAAGGCAAGGAGCTCCTCGCCGATCTTCACGATGAGAAGACCAACAAGAAGCTGCTCGCCAAAGGCACCGATCTTTCGCGCGACCTGATCGAAAAGCTGCGCGCCCGGGATCTCAAGCGCATGAAGCTGAAGGACAAGGATCCGCGCGTCAATGAGCAGATCGACGAAATCGAGGAGATGACCTCGCGTCAGATCGCCGTGCTCGAAAAGATCACGGAAGAGAAGATCGGCAAGCTGCGCAAGGGCGATGAGCTTCCTCCGGGCGTAATCAAGCAGGTGAAGTGCTACATCGCCATGAAGCGCAAGCTTTCGGTCGGCGACAAGATGGCCGGACGCCACGGCAACAAGGGTGTGATCGCGCGCATCGTTCCCGAAGAGGACATGCCGTATCTGCCCGACGGCACGCCGGTCGAAATCGTGCTGAATCCGCTGGGCGTTCCCAGCCGTATGAACGTCGGCCAGATTCTTGAGACGCACTTGGGATGGGCGGCTCGAGCGCTGGGCGTTCGCTTCGCCACGCCCGTGTTCGACGGCGCGACCGAGAAGGACATCAAGAAGCAGCTCGCCAGCGCCAAGGAAGTGAGCGAGGACAAGCGTCTATATGACGGCTCCGGTAAAGTCCAACTGTACGACGGCATCAGCGGCCAAGTCTTCGAACAGCCGGTCACCGTCGGCTACATCTACATGCTCAAGCTCAGCCACTTGGTGGACGACAAGATTCACGCGCGTTCCATCGGACCGTACTCACTCATCACGCAACAGCCGCTCGGCGGCAAGGCCCAGTTCGGCGGCCAGCGCTTTGGTGAAATGGAAGTGTGGGCGCTCGAAGCATATGGAGCCGCCTACGTTCTCCAGGAACTGCTCACCGCCAAGTCCGACGACGTTTACGGCCGCGCCAAGATTTACGAGGCCATCGTCAAAGGCGAGGCCGCGGCAGAACCTGGCGTGCCCGAAAGCTTCAACGTCCTCATCCGCGAGCTGCAATCGCTGTGTCTGGACGTGGAGTTAATGAAGATTCGCGAGGAGCCGGTCGCGCCGCACGAGACCGCTCTAGCGGCTGATTAAAGGAAAGGAAGAGGCAAACATTATGTATCGTTCATCGCCCTATGATCGCGCCAATCTGATCGCGGATTTCGATTCCATTCGAATATCCCTCGCCTCTCCTGAGAAGATTCGAAGCTGGTCCCATGGCGAGGTTACCAAGCCCGAGACCATCAACTACCGAACCTTCAAACCGGAGCGCGACGGACTATTCTGCGCCCGCATCTTCGGCCCCATCGCCGATTGGGAGTGCTTGTGCGGCAAGTACAAGCGCATGAAGCACCGCGGCGTCATTTGCGATAAGTGCGGCGTCGAAGTCACTCTTTCCCGCGTTCGCCGCGAACGCCTGGGCCATATCGAGCTCGCCAGCCCGTGCTCCCACGTTTGGTTCTTCAAGGGCTTGCCGAGCCGCATCGGCTATTTGCTCGACATCACTCTGCGTGAGCTGGAGCGCGTGCTGTATTTCGAGGCCTTCGTCATCGTCGATCCCGGCGAAGCCACTGGCCTGAACAAAGGCGAAGTGATCAGCGATGAGCGCAAGCGCCAGCTCGATCAGGAGTTCCCCGGAAAGTTCGTCGCCATGATGGGCGCCGAAGGAATCAAGGAACTGCTGAAGAAGATTGACGTCGAAGCGCTGAGCCTGGAAATCCGCGAGCGCATGAAGACCGAGGCTTCGCAGCAAAAGAAGCTGAAGTACGCCAAGCGCCTGCGCGTGGCTGAAAGCTTCCGCAAGTCCGGCAACAAACCGGAATGGATGATTCTGGACGTTCTCCCAGTGATTCCGCCGGAGCTTCGTCCGCTGGTTCCGCTGGATGGCGGACGCTTCGCGACGTCCGATCTTAACGATCTCTATCGCCGCGTCATCAATCGCAACAACCGCTTGAAGAAGCTGATTGAGCTTCATGCGCCCGACGTGATCGTGCGCAACGAAAAGCGCATGCTGCAGGAAGCCGTCGACGCGCTGTTCGATAACGGCCGCAGGGGCCGCGTTCTGCGCGGGGCTAATAATCGGCCTCTTAAATCCTTGTCCGATACGCTCAAGGGCAAGCAGGGCCGCTTCCGCCAGAACCTGCTCGGCAAGCGCGTCGACTACTCGGGCCGCTCCGTCATCGTCGTCGGCCCG
>JASHRP010000027.1 GCA_030037375.1 Bryobacteraceae bacterium
GGCGGACAAACGCCCGAATCTGGTGAAGGCGATTGTCGCGGTCGAGATCAATGGCAATCCCTTCGCGGCGCAGCTTCGCTGGGGCTTGACGGCGGGACCGATGACCTACGATCCGCCAGTAACGGATCCTTCGCAATTTGTTTTAGTCGAGCGAACCGCGCCTCCGGATTCGCCGCGGCCGGTGGTGACGCCTTACAGGCTGCAAGCCGAGCCGGCGCACAAGTGGAAGAACTTGTCGGAAATCCCGATCGCGTGGGTGACCAGCGAATTCGGCGGCGGAGGGTCGCCGGTGGCCAACGTTGCCTTCCTCAAACAGGCCGGCTGCACGGCTGAGATGTTACGCCTGCGGGATTACGGCATCTATGGAAATGGGAACCTGATGCCGCTCGAGAAAAATAACCATGAAGTGTTCGGAGTGATTCGCGATTGGCTGACCCGGGCCGCGTGAGCGCGCCGCCGGCCGAGGCAACGCTCCGCGAATCGAGCAAGCGGCTGCTTCCCTGGCTGGTGGCGGTCGCGTTCTTCATGGAGCAGCTCGACACCACCATTTTGAACACGGCGGTGCCGACCATCGCCGCCGCGCTCAACGTGGTTCCACTCAGCATGAAGTCGGTGCTGGCGAGCTACACGCTCAGTCTCGCCGTTTTCATTCCGATCAGCGGCTGGATGGCGGACCGGTTCGGAACGCGGCGCGTGTTCGCGTCGGCGATCGGATTGTTCACGCTGGGATCGCTGTTGTGCGGAATCTCGACCGACATCCACGTGCTGGTTGCCGATCGCATCCTGCAAGGCTGTGGCGGAGCCATGATGGTGCCAGTGGGACGGCTGACGCTGGTGCGCAGCTTCGCGAAATCGGAGCTGGTGCGGGCGATGGCGTTCGTCTCCATTCCCGGGCTAATCGGACCGATGCTGGGGCCGATCGCGGGAGGCCTGATCGTCGCGTATCTTCACTGGCGCGTGATTTTTTTCGTGAACCTTCCTATCGGACTGATCGGTTTATGGATGGTGTATTTGCACCTGCCCGATTATCGGGAGGCACGAACGCACCGGCTGGACATCATCGGGCTGATTTTATTCGGGTCCGGAGTGGCGCTGCTTTCGTACGTGCTGGAGGTGTTCGGAGAGCACACGCTGAGCGCGGGAGAGATTATCGGATTGTTGGCGATTTCCGCCGCGCTGCTGGCGGGCTACGGGCTGCATGGCGCTCGCGAACGGTATCCGTTGCTGACGCTGAAATTGTTCCGCATCCGGACGTTTCGCGCGGCGGTGAGCGGGAGCTTCTTTACGCGGATCGGCATCGGCGGCATCCCGTTTTTGTTTCCGCTGCTGTATCAGGTGGGCATGGGCTTCAGCCCCATTCAATCCGGCTTGATGATGATGCCGCAGGCGATCGCCGCCATCAGCCTGAAGATGACCATGCCGAAGATTCTCACTCGCTTCGGGTATCGCTTCGTGCTGATCTCCAACACATTTGTGATCGGTGCGCTGATTCTGGTGTTCGCGACCATTGGAATCGGGACGCCGATCTGGTTGATCGTGGCGGAGGCGTTCTGCTACGGATTCTTCAGCTCCCTGCAATTCACCAGCATGAACACGCTGGTCTACGCGGACGTGGGCGAGCGGCAAACCAGCAGCGCCAGCTCTATCGCCAGCACGATGCAGCAGATGTCCATGAGCTTCGGCGTGGCTTCGGCATCGCTGGCGACGGCACTATTTATTCCGAACCGTTTTCATTCGGATCCTTCCGAGATGATTCACGGCATTCAGAAGGCATTCCTGATGCTGGGGCTCTGGACGGTGCTATCGACGATTATTTTCCGCGAGCTGAAGAGCGGAGACGGAGCGAGCGTGAGCCGGCACGTCGATACCGAAGGTCACTGAACTGTATATTTTGCCCGCAATCCGAACGGCGCGATCTCGATATCGAACTGATCGCCGCTGGTCCGCAGCATCTGGTAGGTCCCGTGCATCACGCCGGTGGGGGTCTTGAGCCGGCACCACGACGAATACCTGAAAGACTCATTGGGCGCGAGCACGGGAGTCTCGCCGACCACGCCGGGACCCTTGACCTCTTCCACGTGGCCCACGCCGTCGGTGATGATCCAGTGGCGGGTGACGAGCTGAACGGTCTCGCCGCCTTCATTGGTGATGCGGACAGTGTATTGAAACACCCACTCGTCCTCATACGGCTTCGAGTTCTCGGCATTGTATTGCGCGAGCACCTCAACGCGGATGTGGTTGGTAACGGCCTCCGATACAGGTCCGGGAAGAGACGGAGGGGGCATGGAATGAATATGGTACCAAGTCCGATCGAGTTTTCCGCAACTTTCGGGATGCGCGTGTTTTTGTACAGATGAGCCGGGCAGACGGCGGAAGAAAGGCAGAGACGGACATGAAAATCAAAAGCATCATGTTGGCCGGAGGGTTATTGGGTTGCGCGGCTCTGTTCGCGCAGGACCCCGCGACGGTGAATCAACGCAAGGAAAATCAGCAGGACCGGATCGCGAA
>JASHRP010000331.1 GCA_030037375.1 Bryobacteraceae bacterium
CGATGACTGGGTGGAAGTATTCGTGACCGTTGTCAAAGGGCTGACGTCCAGCGTGTAGTAGCTCATGGGAGACTGAAGAGCATTACGCGACATCGGCACGATCATGAGCCCGGCCTGAAGCCGAAACGCATTGGTCGCCTTCCACTCGACAAACGCGTCCTGAATTATAAAACCGGATCCGAGCGCTTTCGGCGTGAGACCAAGCTTCGGATCGTCGGTTTGAAAGAAGAAGGTCACGTCCTTGAAGAGCGCGCCTCCGACGATAAGGCGGGCCCGGCGCAGATAGAGGTTCTGCTGATAGCCTTGGGAACCGGTTGAGTCCTGGGTCCAATCCGCCCAGAACTGGCCGGCGATTCCGAAATCGAACTCAGCGTCTTCGCTCTTCACCACGATTTGCCCGAACGCCGGCGCGCAGGCGAGTGTAACCAACAGGGCATTTCTCAAGTATGAATTGCGCATGGTTCTCTCCAACCGTGCTCATCGGCAAGCGCGCGACGTGTGTGAGGGAAGCGTGTGAGGAGAGACGGTCAGAGTTCGAGCCGCCCTAGAGTTCTAGGCGAAAGTTGAGATCGGCGGCGGGAGCGGAATGAGTCAGCGCGCCACAGGATACGAAGTCAGCGCCGGTTTCGGCGTAAGCTCGGACGGTTTCGAGGGTGATGCCGCCGGAGAGTTCGACCGTCGCCCGGCCGCCAATGTGGGCGATCCATTCGCGGGCTTCCGCGGGCGTCAGATTATCCAGCAAGATATGCGTTGCGCCGCAGGCCAGGGCTTCGTCGAGTTCGGCGCGGGTGCGGACTTCGATC
This sequence comes from Bryobacteraceae bacterium, assembly GCA_030037375.1. Lineage (GTDB taxonomy): Bacteria > Acidobacteriota > Terriglobia > Bryobacterales > Bryobacteraceae > Palsa-187. The sequence continues at coordinate 804 of JASHRP010000331.1, forward strand.
TCGATGGGAAATCGAGCGTTGCGGGTGCGCTCCATCGCCGCTCGAACGCCGCCCGCGGCGGCAATGTGATTGTTCTTGATCAGCACAGCATCGTAGAGACCCATGCGGTGATTGACGGCTCCGCCCGCCGCCGCGGCCATTTTTTCGAGACGGCGCAGCCCGGGCGTGGTTTTGCGAGTATCGAGGACGCGGCAGCCCGTGCCTTCCACGGCTTTGGCATACGCGCTGGAGAGGGTCGCGATGCCACTGAGTCGTTGGACGAAATTGAGCGCGGTGCGCTCACCGGTCAATAAAGAGCGCGCCGGCCCGGTCACGACGGCGGCTTCGTCGCCGGCGTTCAGCCGCGCACCCGAATGGCGAATTAAACGCGAGTCACAGTCCGGGAAGATGAGCGGCAACAGCTCGACACCGGCCAATGTAAGAGACTGCCTCGCGACCATCCGCCCCCTGGCGCGGGCGCCGGCTGCAACGCAAAGATTTGTAGTGATATCGCCTGAGCCGACGTCTTCCGCGAGAGCCCTGCGCACGGCGTCCAGAACTTCGGGATGGGAAACGTCCATCGGCGGGAACTATTTGACGGCGAGCATGCGCTCGATCGGCAGGCGCGCGCGTTGGATCAATTCCTGAGGCAGTTCGATTCGCGGCGCCAGGTTGGCGAGCGCGTCGCGCAGCTTCTCCAGCGTATTGCGGCGCATGTATGGGCACTCGCTGCAATTGCAATTCTCGTTCGGCACGAAGTGAAACCGCTTTTCCGGCGCGCGGAGTTTAAGCGAATGGCTCACGCCGCTTTCCGTCATCACGATGAATTCCTGTGCATCCGAGGTAACGCACCAGTCGATAATCGCGCTGGTTGAGCCGATAAAATCGGCCATCGACAGAACGTCGGGCGGGCATTCGGGGTGCGCGGCGATCAACGCATTTGGATGCTCGGCCCGGGCAGAGGTGAGCTTGCGGGCGGCGAAGGTTGCATGGACGATGCAGGCGCCCTGCCAGATCTTCATGTTTTCCCGTCCGGTTTGCTGCTTAATGTAATTGCCAAGGTTGATGTCGGGAAGAAAGAGAATCGGTTTCCCCCGTGGAATCGAGTTCACGATCTTAACCGCGTTGCGCGAAGTGCACAGGATGTCGCTTTCAGCCTTTACCTCAACCGATGTATTGATATAGCTGACGATGACGTGATCGGGATGACGCTCGCGAAAAGCCCGGATCTGCTCCGCCGGGCAGCTATCGACCAGGCTGCATCCGGCGTCGAGATCGGGCAAGACTACGGTGCGCGCCGGATTCAGCACCTTGGCTGTTTCCGCCATGAATACAACGCCGCAGAACGCGATGACATCGCCGTCGAACTTTTGCGCGGCGCGAGCCAGCTCCAGGCTGTCGCCGATGGAATCGGCAAGTTCTTGAATTTCCGAATCCTGGTAGTGGTGCGCCAGAATCATCGCGCGGCGCTGGCGCTTCAAATCAAGGATTTCTTCAGTAATGGATTGTACGGCGGGCATTGCGGCGTGGCTTTAGCTCCAGTGTATCGAAATCGGGCAGTGTATCGGAATGGGATGGCAAACCCCGCTAGCCTGCCGCGCGAAAGTGACTGTTTAGCGGAAGTACAGTGCCATCGCGTTGTTCTCTTCCCGGAATTCCGCCAGCAGCGATTGCAGCTTTTCCGCATCGAGACCCAGAAGCTCAACGGCTGACGTATCGGCCGAATCGGTGCAACGGCGCAAAATGGAGAGGCCGGTCGAGTTGGTGTATTGATTCGCGGCGTCGACCACGTGACTCAGCGGAATGCGACCGCCCTCGGCCCGCGCCGGCGAGCTGTGATGATCGCGCACGCCGATCTGGACCTCTTCCGGCAGTTTCCAATGCTTCAGTGCCTCAAAGGAAAGCTCCGCGTGCGTGAAGCCAAGGACTTCCTGCTCGCACTGGCACATGTGCGGACGCCCCGTTTGCGCGTCAGCAGCGGAATAAAGTTCCAGTATCCGGCCGTACTCCGCTGGAAGAGCCAGCGCGATCAAGAGCCGGCCGGAATCGTGCAGCAGCCCCGCGATAAATGCACCCTCGGGATATTCCACGGTCAGGCGCTGAGCCAGCAGATCGCTAAGGATGGCGACGGCGGAGGAATGCATGTTAAACCGCGCCATCGACCAGCTTGGCGGCATCTTAACCCGGTTCCACACGCGCGCGATCGACATCCCCAGTACCGCGTTCCGGAGCTTATTCACGCCCAGCAGAGATAGCGCGTGACGCACGGAACTCACCGTCCCACGGCGCGCGTATAAAGCCGAGTTCACCAGGTGCAGAATGTTCGCTGCCACCACCGTGTCTTTCTCGATCAGGTTTCCGAGGGTGGAGAACGAAACATTTTCAGCGGCGAGTGTAGCCAGAAGCCGGGTCAGAATCGGAGAGAACGGGGGCAAGGAATTCAGCGAACGGAGCGCCTTCTCCTTCAGTTCCTGCGGCTTCGGGGGTGATTTCAGAGCCACAGCCGGCTTGACTTGCGTTGAAGGCAGCACATTTGCATTATCGTTCGTTGCTGGAGGAATCCGAGGCTAGGATTAGACTTAACACCACGGCTATGGCTCCGGCAAAACTTAAGGATAATCCCAAAAGAAACCACTGCGCGTGGAACTCGAGCGTCACTTCATGATCGCCGGGTGGAACAAACACGCCGATGAGCGCCTCGTCCACGGGGACTGTAGCGGTTTCCTCCCCGTCCACTGCTGCCGTCCAACCCGGATAGCACGGCACGGCGATTCGCAGAAGAGAATTCGAAGCCGCTGAATACTTGATGCGATAAGAATCGCCCGTATAGGCGCTGATCTCCGCACGTTGGACGCTCGGGGTTAGATTCTGCGCTGGCCCTTCGACAATCGCCACGTTCGCCGGATCGAGCGTGGCCAGCGCCGCAAGCGCGGCGCTCAGGTCGGGCACGAACTCGACCCTCGGAGGCGCCGAGACCCGGCCGAGACTCTCGGGATTCTCGGACCTTTGGTTACGCCCGAGCAGTAAATCCGTCACGCCGAGCCCGTTGAGAAGCTTCGGATTCTTCTGAACGTCCGCTAGGTACGCGGTATAGCGATCCAATTCGGCCAGCCCCGTCCCGTAGGCTACCTCGGTGCGGGTGATGAGCGATCCGTCGGCGGGTCCCAGCCCCACGGGTACGTACGGCGCCCAGGTCCGCGCGAAGGGCCGCTTGTCGAGCTCCGCCGGAGACTGTCCATAGACTTCCGCAAATGTCGCGTGCGCGAAAACCAGAGGGTTCTTGTACGAGTTCCAGAACCATAGATCGATCGCGGTCAAAGCGCATAAAGCGACCCAGACGTGGGGACGCTCCAGGCGATACTCGATCCAGATCGCCCCGGACGTGGCCGTCATCGCGAGCCCCAGCGCTGCGGGAAACCAGGCATCGCCGGGAGGACGCAGCGCAGCATCGAAGATCGCCGTAGGCACGATCATCGCCAGCAGCAGCATCCATCGCTCCCGGCGCACAAATCCCGCGAGGGCGAGCGGCGCGACCAGCAGGCCGCTGTAGAGATAATATTGCCGAGGTTCGTCGGGGCCGGAATAGAGACCGCTGATGAGACTGTAGTAGTCGGCGGCCACAACGGTCGCCAGACCCCCGATCTGGAATCGCGCGGCGCTCGGAGCGGGATGCGATTGCGAATGGAGTTGAATCGCCGGCACAACTTGAATCGCGCCGAGCATCAAGGCGATCACGGTGACGGAAACAATCAATAGCAGCGCACGTTTCCAAGCCTGGGTCGCGGTGGCGATGGCGACCGCTGCGACACAAATCAATGCCACTAAGGATTCGAGCGCGGCAGAGGCATTACCCGCCAAAACGATTAAACCGCCGGTCAGGCTGGTGAGCGCGGTCCAGCGCTGTTGTCCGGATTCAAGCGCCTTGAGCGCTGCCCAGAGCAACCATGGAAACCATGCGCCAGCCTCGAACTGTCCCAGCCAAGTGCTGTGCGCGGCGAAGAATCCGCCGCCCGCGTAGAACATGGCACCCAGGATCGCGGGACCTCGCCGCTTGAAAAGAAATCGCGCCAGCAGATACGCGCCGCTCATCGCGATGAACATGTGCAGCGCGAGTTCCCAGACCATCGTCTTCGGCGTGATTCCGATCGCGAAGAAGGGCCAATGCAGCGGATACCACGCGCCGGTCCGTGGATCGGCAAGAAATGGAATGCCGGACTCGAGATACGGAGTCCAGTGGGGCAGCTTCCATAACCGCAGCGAATCGGAGAAAAATTTCTGCGCCGGGTAGGTGACGTCGGCCAGGTCCCAGTGGATGGTCGCGTTTCGGCTGAACAGCGGGATTGAATAGAACGCGACTGGGACGATAGCGAAAAGGAGCCAGAGCAAGGCGGTCGAGTGCCGCCGGAGGAAGGTCATCCTCTGCTATGGTAGCTGCTTTATTCCTTGCCCAGCGCGAAATATGCGGCGGCGGGGATCAACAGCAGTATCGCGCCCGCGCCCGCCGCCCAGGCTATGTGCTGGGCCAGAAGCGCTGCAATCGGACTCGATGCAACCCACTTCAGGGCGTCCTGAAACCAAGTCGAAGTTGCTCCGAAGCAGGCTCCAA
>JASHRP010000332.1 GCA_030037375.1 Bryobacteraceae bacterium
AGCCATACCGGCGATGACATTGCGATTCTCATGACCCATACCCGGGGCGAAGGCGATGAGCGAATCCACAAGCTCGCGTGGGATGCCTTTCGAACCGGAACGGACGAGGCGCGGCAGGAGGGACTCTATGGAGCGGGTCAGGATTTACTCAAGGACTCGTTCTCCGGGAACGTGAAGGGCATGGGCCCGGCGGTCGCGGAGATGGAGATAGAGGAACGCCCCAATGAGCCGTTCCTTTTCTTCGCGGCGGACAAGACAGATCCGGGCGCTTACAACTTGCCCCTCTATCTGGCCTTCGCCGATCCGATGAACACGCCGGGACTGATCTTATCCCCCAAGATGTCGCGCGGATTCCGCTTCGTGATCATGGATGTGAACAACACGGCCGGCGATCGCATCATCGAATTGAATGCCCCGGAGGAGATCTACGAGATCGCGACCCTTCTGCGCGACCCTGAACGCTACGTGGTGGAGTCGGTATGGTCCCGCGCCAGCAGTGAGCAGGCCGTGGCTGTGGCAACCTCACGTTTGCATAATATCGCCGGCAAGTACACGGGCAAAGACGATCCGGTGATGCTGATCCGCGTGCAGATGGATTTTCCAGCGACGGGCGAAGTGCTCTCCCCTTATGCGATTGGACATTTCGTGGCGGGCGGAATGCGCGGGTCGCACCAGATGCCGTTGATGCCGGTAACGCTGAACACCGGAATCAGCTACTTCGACGGACCTCCCATAGTGAGCTGCGCCGGGTTTTGCGTCCACAAGGGTAAGCTGACCGAACCGATCGACGCGTTCGTCCAGCCGTTCTGGAACACCGTTCGGGATCGTGTCGCGAACAAGGCCATCGAGATGCGCAGGCAGGGTTTTGTCGGCGCGGCCATGCTGCCGATGTCTGAGCTTGAATACACCGGAATCGCAGAGAAGCTGAGCGTTTTGGAGAGGCGATTCCGCATCCGGGCCACCTCGCCAGTTCCGGTTCTGGCGTAACTGGCGTGTTCAAACTCGACGACCTTAGAGACCGCTCAGCGGAAGCCGCGAGAACATTTCACGACGCCGGCAGCCGCTGATAGTGCTGCTCGCACTCGGTTTCCCGGCCGCGAACGATCCGTTTTCCGTGCAGACAGCCCCGCTGGGATGTGATCACAGTGGCCTGGCGCTCATCCAGGCCACCGTCGTAATACAGGATCACCCAATTGTGCGTTTCCCCGAGTTGGTGTGCGTGAGCAGTATTTGAGTACAGCGCGGTGTAATCGCGCTCACCGCGATGGGTGTGCAGAATCGGAAGCCACGCCTCTCCGGTGGGATTGAAACGCCGCGGCGCGATCAGAGGCAATTCGCCCGCCGCGGCCTTGTCCCGATATTCGCGATCGACATCCAGCAGTTCATCCACGGACGGCTCGCCGGCAGTGTGAATCTGCCCGGCCCTGCGCACCCGCCCCAGGCGCGTCGCCAAAGTGTCGATGATTCCAGCAAGCTTCTTCTTGCCGATTCCCGCGAGGTCGCTGAGCCGCCCATCGTGTGCGGCGGCCTCCAAATCTTCAAGCGAGTCGATCCCCAACTCATGATGCAGGCGTTCGGCTAGAGAGCGGCCGATGCCGGGAACGGACTCCAGCAACTCCAATGCATCCGCTTCGCCGCGCAACCGGTCCAACATGGGCAGGCGTCCCGTGGTGATCAAAGTCTTCAGCGCCGTCGCCAGCCGCTCGCCGACCCCGGTCAGCTTGCGCAGGCCTTCTTCGCCCCGCTCCTGCCAGATTTCCTCCAAAGCCGCCGGTAGATACCGGACTTCCGCCGCGGCATGGCGATAAGCGCGGACGCGGAACGGATTCGCCCGTTGCGCCTCCAGAAGGTCGGCGACCTCCTCCAATCGGCGGGCGATCTCCGTGTTTTGCATGGCTTAACGCCGTGCGAGATGCTCGCGAAACCAATCCCGAGCCAGCGCGGCCGCCCTATCCAAGGTGCCCGGTTCTTCAAACAGATGGGTCGCGCCGGGGATGATCTCGAGTTTCTGCTCCGTCTCACGCGGAAGCTGGGCCATGGCCGACCGGTTCATGCCCAGAACGACCGTATCTTCTCCTCCCACGATGAACAGGGTCGGCGCCAGCACACGCTTCAGCGAGGAGCCGGCAAGATCCGGTCTCCCTCCGCGCGAAACCACGGCCTTTACCAGGTTCGGCCGCTCAGCGGCCGCAACTAGCGCGGCAGCCGCGCCGGTACTGGCTCCGAAGTATCCCAATTCGAGGTTCTTGAGACCGGGCTGGTGGCCGATCCAATCCGTGATCGCGGCGACGCGGCGGCCAAGCAGGGCAATATCGAAGCGCAGCTCGGCCGTTTCCATGTCGACCGACTCTTCCTTCTCCGTCAGAAGGTCGATTAACACAGTTCCGATTGCGCCCCGATTCAGCGTCTCCGCGACGTGACGGTTCCTCGGGCTGCGGCGGCTGCTCCCGCTTCCGTGCGCGAACAGCACCAGTCCCTTGGCGCGGTCGGGTATCGAAATATCGGCAGCGAGATCGATGGCGCCAAGGCGCACCAGAGTGGCGACTTTTTCCATGGCTGACCTCCCAGAATCGATTTCTCAATGTGCAGTTGAGATGCCATTTGGCTCCAACGCTCGGCGGAGCTCACCGTGGAGGCGGAACGGGATTCAAATGCTTTCGTGAATGCGGATCAGGCTGCTTCTGCGATGAATCGGGCCAGCGCCGATCGCGCGGCGGCCGCTCCAGCCGAGATCATTCGCTCCACCGCCATCGGTCTGGGCAGGTAACCGGCGAGAGGAATTCTGGGATGGATTAGAATATCGCTGCTGCGGACAGCCGAGCGGTAGTGCGTGGGATACGTACGGCCTGCGCTAGCATGATGAGGATGGATGCCGACCCCACGTAGCAGCGAGCTTACCTCCCAAACATCGCAGCCGAT
>JASHRP010000028.1 GCA_030037375.1 Bryobacteraceae bacterium
CGTTCATCCCTTTGATCTTGTCCACCTTGTTGTAATCGATCTCGGGGAAAATCAATTGATCCTTGAGGCCGAGCGTGTAGTTGCCGCGGCCATCGAAGCTCTTCGAAGAAACTCCGCGGAAGTCGCGCACGCGCGGCAGAGCGACGTTCACCAGCCGGTCGAAAAACTCATACATGCGGTCGCCACGCAGCGTTACCGTGCAACCGATCGCCATGCCCTCGCGCAGCTTGAACGCCGCGATCGACTTTCGGGCCTTGGTGATGATCGGTTTCTGCCCGGCGATTTGTCCGAGCTCATTCGCCGCCGCGTCCATCAGCTTGGGATTCTGGGTCGCCTCGCCCAGGCCGATGTTGACCGAGATCTTCTTCATCTTCGGAACGGCCATCGGGTTCGCGTACGAGAACTCCTTCGTCAGCGCTCCGACGACTTTTTTCTGATAATGCTCCTTCAGCCTCGCGCCCATCGTCTATCCCTTCCTGTCGAGCAGCTCGCCGCCTTTGCGCGCCACGCGCACGCGCCTGGTCACCGCGCCCGCGGTCTCAGTGCGGTACCCGATTCGCGTCGCCACTCCGCCCGAAGTCACGATCATCACGTTCGAAATCGAGATCGGGCTCTCGCGCTCCGCGATTCCGCCCTTGATCTGCCGCTGCGGATTCGGACGCGTATGGCGCTTGACCATGCTCACGCCTTCAACCAGCACCGTGGCCCGCTCGCGGTCGACATGCAAGACCTTGCCGGTCTTTCCCTTGTCGCGTCCGGAAATCACCTTTACCGTGTCGTCCTTCTTGAGTTTGGTCTTGTGCAGGACCCGCGGCTTGTTCTGATGCCGCTTTGGAATCTTCTTGGGTACGGCGGGCATGGATCAGATTACCTCCGGCGCCAGCGAAACGATCTTCATGAATCTCTTGTCGCGCAGTTCGCGAGCCACCGGGCCGAACACGCGCGTTCCCACCGGCTCGCCCAGCTCATTGATCAGAACGGCCGCGTTCGAATCGAAGCGGATGTAGGTGCCGTCCCGTCTCCGGGTCTCTTTACGCATCCGCACGATCACGCAGCGCACGACCTTCCCTTTCTTGATCGCCGAGTCGGGCGCGGCTTCCTTGACGGCCGCTGTAATGACGTCGCCCAATCCCGCGCGCAACCCCAGGTCCCCGCCGCGCGGCAAAATACAGGAAAGACGGCGGGCGCCGCTATTGTCGGCAACCTCGAGAATGGTCCGCATCCCGATCATAAGTCTTCTCTCCTAGGCATTCAAAAAGGGCTTTACTCGCCCTTGCCTTTCTTCTTCGTAACGCGCTTCTCAGGCCCGGTCTGAATCCCGATCGAGCTCAAATCCGTCGTCACCTGCACCGCCTTGCGAACTACTTCCTTCAACTCCCAGCGCTTTAGCTTGCTCAGCGGTCGGCACTCCACGATTCGCACCATATCGCCAACTTTGGCGACTCCCTGCTCATCGTGCGCGTAGAACTTCTTTCGCTTGCTGACGATGCGCTTGTACACCGGGTGCGGCACGCGGCGCATCACTTCGACCACGATGGTCTTGGCCATCTTGTTCGACACGACCGAGCCGACCTTCTCGTTTTTATTCCCGGCCGGCTTCTTGTCAGCCGGCGCGGTGGATTTTCCGTTGCTCATGAACGCTCCTCCTGCTGCGCCAGCTCGCGTTCCCGCAGCACGGTGAGCATGCGGGCGCGCTCCTTCTTGAGCGCCCTGACTTTCTTCAGCCCGTCCATCTGCCCCATCGACATCTGAAACTTCAAGCGGAAAGCCTGCTCTTCGCCGTCCTTCAGTTGCTTGTGAATCTCCGCGTCGTCCAGCCCGCGCGCCTTGTCCGCATTCTCTTTCATTCCGCTAGCCCCCTAATTAACGACGCTTTCGCGCGTGATCAATTTGGTCGGCAGAGGCAGCTTGGCCGCTGCGAGTTTCATCGCCTCGGTCGCCACGTTCAGATCCACGCCTTCCATCTCGAACAGAATCTTGCCCGGGCGAATCACCGCGACCCATTGCTCAGGCGCGCCCTTGCCCTTGCCCATACGAGTTTCAGCCGGCTTCTTGGTGATCGGCTTGTCCGGAAACAGGCGAATCGAAACCTTGCCGCCGCGCTTAATCGACCGGGTCATCGCCACGCGAGCCGCTTCGATCTGACGGTCCGTGATCCAGCCGCATTCCATCGCCTTCAGCCCATATTCGCCGAACGCGAGCGAGGATCCGCGCCAAGCCTTGCCGGCCATGCGGCCGCGCTGCTGCTTGCGATACTTGACCTTCTTCGGCATCAACATCGGATTCTGCTCCTAACTCTTTTCGCCTTCCGTTGGTGGCTCTCCGCCCTCCGGCTTCCCTTCCTGTTTCCAGCTCGGTTGCGGCGGAGCCATCGGAGGCAGGATCGGCGCCTGCACTCGAACCGGCATCTCGCCGGGAGCCGGCTGAACCGCTCCGGACTCCTGCGGCTGCGCTGCCACCGGACGCGGACCCCGGTCACGATCTCTGTCCCGATCCCGGTCGCGGCGATCTCTCGGCGGCATCCGGCGGGGTTCCGGCTCACTGCGCAATCCGCGGCGCTGCCCGCCAGGGAGGATCTCGCCTTTGTACACCCAGCATTTCACGCCGATAACGCCGTAGGTCGTGTACGCCTGGCTGAAGCCGAAATCGACGTCGGCGCGCAAGGTGTGCAGCGGAAGCTGCCCTTGCAGGTACCATTCGGTTCGGGCGATTTCAGCACCGTTCAGGCGGCCCGACACGCGAACCTTGATTCCCTTGCATCCGAAACGCAACGCCGAATCCACGGCCTTGCGCATGGCTCTTCTGAACGCCACGCGCTTTTCAAGCTGCAGCGCGATGGACTCGCTCACAAGCTGCGCGTCCAATTCCGGCTTATGCACTTCCTGAATGTCGATAAAAACTTCGCGCTTGGTCTTCTTGGCCAGATCCTGCTTCAGCTTCTCGATCTCCGCGCCTTTGCGCCCGATGATGATGCCTGGGCGCGACGCGTGAATGGTGATGCGCAGCTTGTTGCCCGGACGGTCGACTTCGACGGCGCTGACGCTCGCGGCCTTCAGGCGGGTGCGCAGATTCTCCTTGAGCTCCAGGTCCTCACGCAATAGCTTGGCGTAATCGTGCTTCGCGAACCAGCGCGACCGCCAGGTCTTGGTGACCCCCAGCCGGAATCCGTACGGATGAACCTTCTGGCCCATTATGCTTTCTCTCCCTTGCCCGCTCTATCGCCGACCGAGACCACGATGTGGCACAACCGCCGCTGATAGCGATAGGCGCGCCCCATCGGCGCCGGACGAACGCGCTTCATGCGCGGCCCCTCGTTTACATACGCTTCGGTGACCACCAGGGTGTCCACGTCTAAATCGTTAAACCGATTCTCGGCGTTCGCGATTGCGGAATCGAGAACCTTCAGAACCGACGGCGCGATCCGTTTGTTGGTGGAACGTAGCGTCATGCGCGCGTCATTGGCCGACTGACCGCGAATCAAATCGACTACCAGCCGCACCTTCTGCGGCGACATTTTGATGTACCTGGCTTCCGCTCTCGCTTCCATCGAATATCTCCTCGCGTCAGGCCGGCTTCGCGGTCTTCTCGGCTGCCGCTTTCGCGGCGTGACCCTTAAACGTGCGCGTGGGCGAGAACTCGCCCAGCTTGTGCCCGACCATGTTCTCGGTGATGTAGACCGGGATAAATTTCTTGCCGTTATGCACCGCCAGCGTGTGGCCGATAAACTCCGGCAGAATCGTCGACCGCCGCGACCACGTCTTGACCACCTTCTTTTCGTTGGCTGCGTTCATCGTCTCCACCTTCTTCATCAGGTGGTCGTCGACAAACGGCCCTTTGTGTAAGGAGCGGCCCATTCGCTACCTCTTCTTCGCTTTCCGCGTCACGATCCATTTGTCCGTGCGCTTGTTGTTGCGGGTCTTGTAGCCGCGCGTGGGCTGCCCCCACGGCGTCACCGGATGCCGTCCGCCCGAGGTTTTGCCCTCGCCGCCGCCGTGCGGATGGTCCACGGGGTTCATCGTCACGCCGCGATTGTGCGGACGCTTGCCCATCCAGCGCTTTCTGCCTGCTTTGCCCAGACTTACATTTTCATGCTCGACGTTACCGACTTGCCCGATCGTCGCCGCGCACTCAACCGCCACGCGCCGAACCTCGCCCGAAGGCAGTTTGAGCAGCGCGTAATCGCCTTCGCGCGATACCAACTGCGCCTGCGCCCCGGCCGAACGAGCCATCTGTCCGCCCTTGCCTGGCTTCAACTCGATGTTGTGCACGATTGTGCCTGCAGGGATGTTCTTAAGAGGCAGCGAATTGCCGACCAGAATATCGGCATTCGGTCCCGAGCTTACTTTCCTGCCAACCTCAAGTCCAGCCGGCGCCAGAATGTAGCGCTTCTCGCCGTCCACGTAGTGCAAAAGAGCAATGCGCGCGCTGCGGTTGGGATCGTATTCGATCGCCGCGACAACCGCTGCGATTCCGGTCTTGTCGCGCTTGAAATCGATCTCGCGATAAGTCTTCTTGTGCCCGCCGCCGCGGAACCGGGAAGAAACGCGGCCGGTGCTCGCGCGACCGCCCGTCCGCTTTTTGCCCTTCACCAAGCTCTTTTCGGGAGTCTGCTTGGTAATGTCCTCGCGCGATACCACGGTCTGGAACCGGCGCGTCGAAGTAGTTGGTCTGTAGCTCTTAACCGGCATGGGTTAAATCTCCGCGTATTCCGGCACTTTCTCGCCGGCCTTCAGTTTCACGTACGCCTTCTTCCAATCAGCGCGGTAGCCCGCGAAGCGTCCCCGCCGCCGCAGTTTGCCCGCCGTGGTTGAAGTGCGAACCTCCGCGACCTTCACTTTGAAGAGCGTCTGCACCGCCTGCCGGATCTGCGTCTTATTCGCATCCGCGGCGACTTCGAAGCACAGCGTGCGTTCGCTGTCCTTCTTGGTCACACCCTTTTCGGTCACCAGCGGACGCTTGAGTACTGAGTGCAGGTTCGGCATTATTGCAGGCCCTCCGAAAGCTTGGTTGCGGCGGCTTCGCTC
>JASHRP010000333.1 GCA_030037375.1 Bryobacteraceae bacterium
ATTTGTGTAGCAAACGTCGCATCCCATCGGCACGCCCAGCAGCTTGCCGCAAAAATGATCCTCCAGTCCCGCGCGCAGAATCTGCTTGCCGTCGTACAGATATTCTGGTCCGATGAACCCAACCACCGAGTTGACCAATAGCGGCCGATATCTCCGCGCCACCGCGTAGGCGCGAGCCTCACAGGTTTGCTGATCTACTCCGTGATTAGCATTCGCCGAGAGCGCGCTTCCCTGCCCAGTCTCGAAGTACATCACGTGCTCGCTTCCGCGCTTCAACTCACGCGCAGCCTGCCACGCCTCATCCAGCAGCGCGAGGCTCACCCCGAACGACCTGTTCGCCGCCCCCGTCCCGGCGATCGATTGAAACACCAGATCCACCGGCGCTCCGCGCTCCACCGCCTGCATTTGCGTGGTCACATGCGCCAGCACGCAAATCTGCGTCGGAATCCTGTAGCGCTCCCGAATTCCATCCAGCATTCGCAGGATCGCCTCGACCACCCCGACATTGTCCGTTGCCGGATTCACCCCGATCACCGCATCGCCGTTGCCATAGGAAAGCCCGTCGAGCACGCTCGCCGCGATTCCTCTTAAATCATCCGTCGGGTGATTCGGTTGCAGCCGCGTCGACAACCGCCCTGGCAAGCCAATGGTCGAGCGAAACCGCGTCACCACCCGGCACTTCGCGCCCACCGTCACCAGATCCTGCACGCGCATGATCTTCGAAACGGCCGCGGCCATCTCCGGAGTCAGGCCTGGCGCGAGAGCATTCAACCGCTCCGTTGTCGCCGCGTCCGATAGCAGCCAATCGCGAAAATCTCCGACCGTCAGATGAGCCACGGGCGCGAACGCTCCCGGGTCGTGCGAATCGCCGATCAGCCGCGTGACCTCGTCGATCTCGTACGGAATCACAGGTTCGGCCAGGAACGCCTTCAGCGGCGTCTCGGCGAGCTTCATCTGCGCGCGGACGCGCTCCTCCGCGCTTGCGGCCGCCAGCCCCGCAAGCTCGTCTCCCGCTCGCGCCGGCGACGCTTTTGCGAGCAGTTCGCGCAGATCCATGACGGAAAAAAGACCCGCTTATTTCGAACGCAGCGACCAAAGGCCGCGAAGCCTCGCCTCGTTGGATACAAAGTCGGCGCGCCAATCCTTCAGACACGTCGGCGGCGTATGCTGCACAATCCGTTTGCGCCACGGTTCGGCGTCCCGGACATCCAGCGCGTCGCCTCTCCCCATAATGTTGATCGAGTCGCTGCCCAGCACTCCGTAGCAAGGCGCGGAGTTTTCATCTCTCTTGCACGCCGCGGCGTTCCCATTGCTATGTTGCAGACCTAGCATGTGGCCGACCTCATGCGGCAACGGATGCTGTTCCCAGGTGTAGAGTCCGTCGCGGGAATCCCCCCCGGAGACGCGTATTTTGCCGTTCACCTTGCGGTATTGGATGGGCTGGCGGTAGGGCCCCTCGATGCGATTTGGTTTTAGATCATTGGACGAGAATTGCCCAGGTGTTTTCGGTAATCCGGCGTTAGGGCGCAACGAAGCCTTCGGGTCGGCCAGCCGCACCACGTCGACCGTGTGCACGCTCGGCGAGCCGGCATCCACCAGCTGGATTTCCAGAAAGCAGATGACATTGCGCCGCTCGCCTTTGGGATCGATAAACCCGTCGAAGTTGGCCGGCGGAATCAGCACGAACGCGTTATTCCAAGCGGCGTAGGCCTGCCTCTTGAATTCTTTCTTGAATTGCTCCCATTCGTCGTCGCCCCACTTCACGGCTGCCGCGGTCTTGCCGTCCGAATCGATCGCCTGAAACTGATCTTTGCCGGGCGGCGGATTCTCTTGACGAAGCCACACTCGCAGCATCAGCGTCATCACGTAGTCGTAAATCCGCATCGTCAAATCCTGATAATCGATGCGCGAGTCGAAGTCGTTGCCGTAGTAGCGGTAAGTATAGTTGGCCATGCGAGAATTCCTCCAATTCGCGCGGGTCCCTAACGGAAAAGGGCCGCTACGAGCTCTCGCCCGTGCGGCCCCTCAAGTATGACAGAAACGCTATTTACGGCTTGGCGAACTTCTTCGGATCGATCGCCGTGTTTATGTCCACGCTCTTGATCTCGGCGTTATACCGGCCGTCCAGCCACAGAAACTCGAGTGCCATCGGGAACTTGATCCCGTTCACGTCCTTATAGTCCGTGTAGCCCACCTGAATCGGCACGCGCCCCACCGGCGAGTTGATGAAACGGATCACACGCGTCAGCAGGCTGGTCTTCGCGTCGAAATACAGCTTCGCCACCACGTCCTTGCTGATCCCCTCCACCACGATGTAATCGCTATCGCCGATGCTCTCCATCGACCCGGTCCGCCAGTTCGTGAACAGAGTCTTGATATTTTGCGGGAAGGACATCGCCGCTTCGAACGCCGCGCCTGCGTCGTTGCTGCCTTCGAGCTCATACTCGCCCAGCAATCCGCGAGGGGCCGTTACCCAGCCGACCTTGCCGTCGTAAGTCCAAATGCTGGGCGCGCGATCCGGATGATCCGGGAAGCGGATCTCGGTGGTGCGCTGATTGGGAGCGTTCGCGTACACGGTGAACTGCCCGTTGCCGCCCAATCCCTCATAGCCGATGCTCACGCCGTGCATGACGTAGCTCTTCAGACCCGCCAGCCTCTGCGCCCCGCCCAGGGCCGCGATGTACCGGTCCAAAACCGCCGTCGCCGCCGGTTGATCCTTGTCGGGAGTGACGATATCGTCCTTGTCCATGTTCGGGGCGCTGTACAGGTTATCGAGCGAAACCGTCGTGGACGGTTTTTCCCGCGCGTGATGGCAGGTAAAGCAAGTCACTTCCTGCGCGCCGGCGAAATGCGTCTTATTGATCGCCTGCACCATGTCGATCATCTTCCGCGCCGTTCGCTTCGGCGGCGTGTCCACCACCCAATCCACTTTGTCGGTCCCGGCGCCGGGATGGCAATCCGCGCAATCCAGACCGAGCGAATCCGTGATGACGCCCATGGCGCTCAGAAAATCGTCCGTGCTGAGCCCTTTCAGCGCTTCGGTTTGGACGTTCTTGAAATAATGTCCCGCTGTTTCTTTCGGCGTCGGCGGCCTCGAGGCTACCGCCTGCGCGGCGGCGCGGTTCATGATGCCCGCCATGATCAGCCAACCCGCCGCAATCCCGGCGATCGCGAGGGTCAGCCGTTTGGACCAAAACTTCATAGTGAATTCCCTCCCAAGGAATCGTGCAACCGTTTATCCTACTAACGATTCTGGTCCAACGCAACCTCGCTCAACCGAACGCTCTTCGCGCCTTCGCCGGCCGCTCAACCGGACGATTGACAACGATATGGACGCCGTGTAGTATATTTTGCAGGCCGTCGTACGGCGGTACGAATACACTTCTTCTGTGGAGGTCTTTAAGAAATGAGAGCTCAGACGCTCACTGCTTTGGCGGGTGGTTTGTTGATGGCCGCCGTTCCGATGCTCGCCCACCATTCTTTCGCGGCGGAATACGACCGCAGCCAGCCGATTAAGCTGAAGGGGACGGTGACGAAGGTTGAATGGATGAATCCCCATGCCCGCTTCTACCTGGACGTCAAGGATGATGCGACGGGCAAAGTGACCAACTGGGAATTTGAGTTGGGCAGCCCCAATGGCCTGATGCGCCAGGGCTGGACCCGCAATTCCTTGAAGGAAGGCGATGTGGTCGAAGTCAACGGTTCGCGCGCCAAGGACGGTTCGAATCTGGTGAACGCGAGTAACGTAGCGTTCGAAAACGGCAAGCGCGTCCTCGGCGGCGCATCCTCCGCTGACGATCCAGCCACGAAGTAGATTTTCTTCTCACATTTCCTTAGCCTTTGGCCCGGCGTGAGTCCCACGCCGGGCTTCTCATTTTTGCTCGCGAATTTCGCCCCGCTGGTAACCTCCGCCCCTCCCTCATCGGTCCTTTCTAGGCAGAGAATCTCGTTTCTTGAGTGCGTTGTATCCTGACTGTTGTTTCTTGACCAAACGCACCTCTGTGATATAATTCACCCCGGCTAGGTTTAGAGGAGGTTTCATTTGAAGAGGTTAGTGAATTCTGTTTTGACCGGCGGCGCGGCTTTGGCCGCCATGGCGTTCCTGTCGCTTCCCGCGGCTGCCCAACGTGGCGGCGCTCAGCCCGCGAATTGCCCGGAGCAACCGGAGTGGCAAACCAAGTTCCTTGCGGATTACAACGCGAAGCTGGCTGCGGCGCAGGGAACCCCCGCGCCCGCCGCGCAAGGTGCAGGTCGCGGCGGAGCCGGTGGCGGAGCAGCACGCGGCGGCGGTGGTTTCGGTGGACGCGGCGGCGGGCGAGGCCGCGGCGGAGCCCAAGCGGAGCTCCCTCCTGTACCCCGCATTCCCGATAATCCCGCCTATGGCGTCCAGGCCGGCAAGCCCGATTTCGGCGGTCTGGCCAAGGGCGATTGGAACGTTCCTTACATCATTAACATGGCCACCCAGGGCCACGATGAGAACGGTTGCTCCCCCGTGGTTGTCCCCTTCACCCAGAAGGCTCTGGAAATCTGGGCGGATCGCGAACTGAAGACCCACGAAAAGGACGACCCCGAAGGCTTCTGCCTGCCTCCCGGCGTTCCGCGCATGATGTACACCCCCTATCCCACCCAAATCTACCAGCTTCCAGACCGCATCCTGTTCGTATACGAAGGCGGCGCGCACGTCTGGCGGCTGATCTGGATGGATGGCAGGAAGTTGCCCAATCTCGACGACATCAACCCGGACTACCTCGGTTATTCCGTCGGACATTGGGATGGCGACACGCTCGTGGTCGAGACCGTCGGTTTTAACCATATCACTTGGCTCGACGCCACCGGCCACCCCCACGGCGAGAAGCTGAAGGTCACCGAGAAGTACACCCGGCCGAACTTCAACACGCTTCAGTTAGCGGCCACCATCGACGATCCGGAGTATTACACCGCTCCTTGGACCACCGTGACCACCGCGACCTGGACGGCGAACACCCATGGCCCCTTCACCATGCGCGGCGGCGAAATCATGGAGTACATCTGCCAGGAGAACAATCGCGATCTCAGCCATATCGGCGCGGCTCGCGACACCCGGTAGTACGCGTCTCTTCTAGATCGAACCAAAGTCGCCTCGTCCCCAATCCGGGGGCGAGGCGATTTCCTTTTTTTCACGCCTTTTTGGAACCGTCGCCGTCCTATCCGTAATTACTAATGGAACGCTGGACGGAATGAGCTCGATCGAACAGCATCTGTTGAAGCGCCTTCTCAAAGGAGACGAGGAGGCCTTCGCCGCGTTGTATCGAGTCCGCCACGGCGCGATCTGCCGGTTTGCGTTCAACATGACCGGACGAAAGGACTTGGCCGAAGACATAACCCAGGAAACCTTTCTGGCTCTGGCCCTTCACGGCAGCCGGTACGACGCAACCCGCGGCTCCGTCATGGCATTTCTCTACGGCATTGCGCGCAATCTAGTCCTAAAGCGGTTAGAAAAGGAACGCCCCGAAGCGAGCGAATCCG
>JASHRP010000334.1 GCA_030037375.1 Bryobacteraceae bacterium
TACGGGCGCTGCGGTGCCCTCCAGGTACTTCTGCTCCTCGGATGGCGGAGCGGCTGGCAGGCCATTGGCATGATTTTCGGCCAGTAACTTTAGTCCGGCATCGATCTGCTCGCGGAATTGATTGTGCATCTCTTGGAGATCGTCCATTGCGATGGCAAAAACCGATTCGGCAGGGCAGCTTCCGGGCTTGCTGCTCACTACCTCCGCCAGGACGGTTCCGTCCGCAGCGAGCTCCTTACTCTGCCGCTGAAGGATGTCTCCCGGAGTCAATGCGCAAGCGCGCCCGCCAGAGGTCACATCCAGGTCCGACGAGACCACGAAGAACCGTTGCTTCAGCGCGGAAGGCAATGACTCGCCTCCGTTGCCCAACTCCGGTTCCTCGGATGTGAGCGTTCGCAAGGATGCCAGGCTCTCTGTTTGTAATTGCTGCTTGACCTCCTCAACAATCAGAGCCTTGATGGCCGGCGATAGCGCGGCTTCCTGGCCGGCAGCGACGGGCTGCGCAGCGGACTGGTTCCTAGCCGACGCCTTCTGTGCTTCATAGGCGAGCCTCAGGTCTTCCGCGAGCAGATAGTCGGTCAACCAAAAATATGGAGAACTATAAAGCGGATAGGGGGCAAAATAGCCGGCGTAGTATCCGAACCACGGCGCCGGCCTGCCAATGCCAACCCAAGCGTATGGCACCGGCACAAGCCAAGGAGCCAGAACCCAACTATAAAAGCGAGGCCCATAGTAGAAGGCCGGCACGTAGTGGTAGTAAGGAAATCCGCGATAACGATACTCGCGATACACGTATACGTAAGGCCGCCCGAAGCCGACGTAGGTTCGCGAGATATATCCCGGACGAACGTTGCGTTCGACGAACCCGCGGTTTGGGCCGTAGCTCACGGTCCGCGACCCCGGGACACCTCTCACGACTGTCCTTTCCCCGCGAGGCCCGCGAGTCACCGCGATTCTTCCATCCTTGACCCGGTCGCGTTCGATGCGAGTGATCTGGCCCTGTTCGTTCGTCCGGACAGTTTGTCCGCCTCTACCTCGCCACTCGGTCCGCCCACCCGGCAGCGGGACCCGCTGATCGCCTGAACGTCCAGCGTACGTGGGAGGAGGCGTGTTTTGTCCACCACCTCCGCGCGGAGTCCCACGGCCACTGCCGGCCGGTCTGACTCCGCGCGGTGCACCCGGCGCGGCGGGACCGCCGGCGCTCGGCTCCGAACCCGCGCGGCCTGAGGCGGGTTGACCGGGTCCTGGGATTTCGGCACTTTTGCCCGGCGATGCTCCCCGCCCAGCCGAGGGACCCTGACCTGATGAACCACGGGGGGCGGCAGAGGAACCTCCTGGGGCGCCGGCGTTGGGCCCACGAGTTCCCCGACCGGGACTGCCAGATCGGGGAGTGCCCGGGCCATCCGTTGGCTGAGCGCTGGGACCTTTGTCGACGTTGGCTCGTCCGCGGCCTTGGCCCCGCGCTCCTCCGGGATTCGCGTCGCTGCCGGTGGAGGCATCGCTATTTTGTGTACCGCGGGCGGATCCGCGCGCCCCGCGGCCGGATCCCCCGGCGCCGGAACCAGCCGCAGGAGCCCCGTTCGTCTGCGGCGGGACGCCTCGGCCTGGGCGATTTTGTTGTAAGCCGTCTTGCGCTGACGCGCTCCCGGCGGGCGGGCGGTTGGGCTGACGCGCCGGCGCGGCCTCGTTTGGATTGGCGGGCGGCTGACTGTTTTGACCTTCCGCCTCAACCACGGCGAAGGTAAGGATCGTCGCGGCCAGAACTGCGCCAGCAATCCATCGTTGTCCGGTCTTGGATACTTTCACGATTCGGTCTCCTCGAACAACCTTGGGCAACCGGATCACCAGAAGAGACACTGCGCTTGATCAGGATTTAGTGACGGAGGAAATAGGTTGCGGCGTTCAAGCTCTACTCTCGTGTCGTCGATATACGACACTCACGGTCACTTTCGCAGGCTCTTTTCCAAAATTCGCCTTGCAAAAAAGGGCACCAAGCCACGAAGCCTTGATGCCCAGAGGGAAAAGGTCGCTGCGCGGATCTACGGGGCCACGCGTAGGTGATCTGAAACGTACGGGGTAGCCGTGTACGCTTGAAGGACTGCACGGAGCCGGTCTTCGTGAGAATCGACGAAACCTTCCAAGGTGACCCATTGGTTCTTGACAATGATTCGAATCGGAGCAGCAACTCGCGCAGCGTATTTGTCCAGGGGCGGGGTTTCGTAGATTGCGTGGTAGACATTCCTCCGCAGAATGTCATCCTGGGTCGAGGACGGCAGAACCTCGATCCGGTTGACGATGTTCTTGTCCCCGTTCACGCGGCTCACTGCCGCTTCCGCGCTGTATTTCGTTTCCACCTTCATAACCTGGCCGGTCAGAACGACGGTCTTTCCTTGTACCTGGAAGGACATAGTGTCAAAGACGTCATGGGATTGAACCGCACCGAGTGTTCCCTGGATTGTCGATTCGAAATCAACCGGTGCCAAACTGGCCGGCTTGGGCTCTTGTGCCGCAGCCCAAGGCGCCATGGCACTTATTGTGCAAAGCAACCAAACAGCCG
>JASHRP010000335.1 GCA_030037375.1 Bryobacteraceae bacterium
CCCAGCTTTAGCGATTCCTGCGGCTCAGTCGTTGCCAGTCTCCACGCTGGAACCACTCCACACAGCACCGTGGCAAGCGTCGTTGCCGCTAGTCCGAACAGGAGCACTCGCGCGTCCATGTGGACGTCGCCGATCCGCGGCAAACTCACAGGGGCTGCCGCGATGAAAGCCTTGAGGCCCGCGTATGCCAGCAACAACCCCAGCGCCGCGCCCGCCGCCGCGAGCATTGCCGCTTCTTTCACCACCAGCCCGAACAATTCGCCTCGGCTGGCCCCCAACGCCATTCGGATTCCAGCTTCCCGGTCCCGGCTCGCCGTCCGCACCAGCATCAGGTTGCCGATATTCACGCACACGATCAGCAACACCGCACCGACGGTTGCCAGCAGTAGCCACAATCCAGACCGCGTCTCCCTGGTCATCGCGTCTTCCAAGCGAACCAGCGCCGGTTTGATTACAAATTCAGGGTCCGCGAATCTCGCGACCAGAGCGCTCATTTCAGAGACTGCCTCTTGCGGCCTCACTCCCGGCTTCAGCCGGACCACGGAAATGTAGTTGTTCATGCCCGCTCCCGCCGCTTGTGAAACATCCATTTCCAATGGCCGGAAGATCACGGGCGGAAGTGGATTCGCAAACATGACGGCCCATTGATTCCCCACCGGAAGCGTCAGCTCAGGCGGCATCACGCCCACGACCCGGTTCGGCGCGCCGTCGATCTGAATTACTCGGCCCACGATACTCGGGCTGCTTGCAAACCGCGTCTTCCATAACGCGTCCGTTAACAGAACCTCGTTCGCGCGGCCAGGCAGTTCTTCCTCCGGCAGAAAATCCCGCCCTCGCGCCGGCTCCACTCCCAGCGCCCTGAAGAAATTGTAGGAGACGCGCAAACCCGGCAATCGCACCGGCTCGCCCATGCCGGTGAGCGTATAGCCGCGTCCCTCCGCCATTGCCACCTGCTCGCAGGACTGGCACCCTTTCCGCCACTCATAAAAATGCCGCGCATTCACGGGAATATCGCCGTTGATCCTTAATTCCGGCGGAGGAATGTTCACGCCCACATACAGCCGCCCCGGATCGCGATACTTCAGCGGCTCCAGCAGCACTCCGTTGACGATCGAAAACATCGCGGTCGTGGCGCCAAGTCCCAGCGCCAGCGTCAGTACCGCGACCGTCGTTAACCCCGGATTGCGCCGCATCTGCCGTAGCGCATACTTGAAGTCCCTAAGCATCCGGTCCGCTGCCGCCCATCCCCACATGTCGCCGGTCACCTCTTTGATCAGCAGCTCATTGCCGAACTCGCGCCGCGCTTCGCGTTCCGCTTCCTCCGCCGATTCCCCGCGCTCCACCCGGTCACGCGCGGCCATCGCCACATGCGCGCGAACCTCCTCGTCCAGATCCGCTTGCATCCGTCGACGCCCAAACAATCTCCGCCACATGGTCAGGCCTCCATCAATCGATCGATCGCCGCGCTCATCTGCTTCCACCGCTCGCGCTCTGCCGTCAATTGCTTCCGCCCCGCTGCCGTCAGGCTGTAATACTTCGCCCGCTGCTTGTTCTCCGAATGCCCCCATGCGGACCTAACCCATCCCTGCCGCTCCAGCCTGTGCAGCGCGGGGTACAGTGAACCCGTTTCCACCTGCAACACCTCACTCGACCCAGCCCGGATCGCCTGGCTGATCCCATACCCGTGCTGCGCGCCCCAGGCCAGCGTGCGCAGGATCAGCATGTCGAGCGTGCCTTGCAGCAGTTCGATTCGATTTCGATATTGGGAAGACATGGATGTAGAGATTCTACATCCTCTGGCGATAGATTGTCTACAGCCTTGCTAAGGCCGTCTCGCTAGACCGCGATCTGCCTCGCGTCCCGCCACAGCCGCTCCAGATCGTAATAGGCGCGAGCTTTCTCGGAGAAGACGTGGACCAGGTAGTCGCCGTAATCCATCAGCACCCACTCGGCGTTCTTGTAACCTTCGATGCTGTTGGCTGTCTCGCCGTGCTTCTTGAGGCGCTCTTCGACCTCGTCGGCGATGGCCTGAATCTGTCGCGAGTTCGAGCCGGTGCAGATGACGAACGTATCGGCGAAGGAGCTCACGTCGCGCAAGTCCAGCACCCGGATTTCCTTGGCCTGCTTTGCATCGGCCGCTTTCACGGCCTCACGCCACATCGGGTCCGGTTGGGCTGACTTTTTCGATCGGGCCAGTTGCTTTCCTCGAAACTATCCTACTACAGCGCTACAATCAGACACTATATGTCGACGCTGCGCGTCCTGCTGTCCGCGGAACGGATCCATGCACGCATTCAAGAACTCGCGGCGCGCATCGACCAGGACTTCCCTTCCGGCCCGGTTTACCTGGTCGGAATTCTTAAAGGCGCTTGCTTTTTTTTGGCGGATCTAGCGCGGGCGATGAAGACGCCGTCGCGTCTGGAGTTCATCGGCATTTCGAGCTACGGCCGCAGCAAGACCACTTCAGGCGAGGTCCGGCTTACTAAAGACCTGGACGTCTCGATCGAAGGCTACGATGTAATCGTCGTGGAGGATATCGTCGATAGCGGCATCACGCTGAGCTATTTGATGCAAGTGCTGCAGCAGCGCAAGCCGAAGTCGCTTCGCATCGCCACGTTGCTGGATAAGCCGGATCGCCGCCAGCGGTCCGTCAAGGTGGACTACGTCGGGTTTCAGATCCCGGATTATTTCGTGGTTGGCTACGGACTCGATTTCGCCGAGGATTATCGCAACCTCCGCGACGTCTGCATCCTGGAGGATTAATATGGCGGGCCTATCGCCCGCGCAGCATACGCATGGCCTCGGTGATCGCCGCCGGCTCCCGAGCGTCGCCTTTCGCACCGTTCTCTTCCACTGCGTCGCCTTCACCGGGTGCAAGGAATAGATTTGCTTCCAGGCCGTGTTGCCGCGTGTACAGATCCCAGTAGCGGCCGCCCAACGCATAAAGCTGTTCATGCGTTCCCCGCTCCACGATGCGTCCGCCCTCGACCACCAAAATCTGGTCCGCCCTCCGAATCGTCGATAATCTGTGCGCGATCACGAATGTCGTGCGCCCCTTCATCAAATACTTCAAGCCTTCCTGAATCAAAGCCTCAGACTCCGAATCGAGACTCGACGTCGCTTCGTCCAGAATCAGAATCCGCGGATTGGCCAGAATCGCCCTGGCGATGGATACGCGTTGCCGCTGCCCGCCGGAGAGCTTCACCCCACGTTCGCCGACCACGGTGCCGTACTTCTCCTCGAATGCCTCCGCGAACTCGTCCACGCGCGCGATACGGCACGCCTCCATCACCTGCTCATGCGTGGCATCCGGCCGCGCGAACGCCACGTTCTCTTCGATCGTTCCGTCGAACAGAAACGTATCTTGCAGCACCACGCCAAGCTGCGTGCGGTATGAGCTGAGCAGCACGGTAGACAGATCCACTCCATCCACTGTGATGTCTCCTTCGATCGGAGTGTGGAACGCGGCAACCAGGCTGATTATGGTCGACTTCCCGGAGCCCGAAGGACCCACCAAAGCCGTCACCGTCCCCGGCTCCGCGCGGAATGTCACGTCGTACAGCACCTGTTTGCCTTGCTCGTAGGCGAACCCGACGTGCGAAAAGTCTACGTCTCCGCGCAATGTGTCCAGCTTCACGGTTCGTTTTGGATCGCGATCCTCCGGGCTTTCGCGCAGCACCTCGCGCGTCCGTTCCAGTCCCGCGAAAGCTTCCGTCAACTGCGTTCCGATGTTCACAACCTGCATGACCGGCGCGATCAGGAATGCGAGAAATGCGACGAAGGTCATTAGATCGCCCAGCGACATGTGGCCGCTGAGGACCTGTTTCGCGCCCACATACCAGACCACTGCGCCCACGATTCCCATCAGCACGGTCGCGGACAAACTCATCAGCGACATCGCCGTCAGCGACTTCAGCACGTTGTTCAGCAGCCGCGTCACGCCCGCCGCAAAAACTTCCGATTCGCGATCCTCCGCGTGGTATCCCTTAACCACCCGCACCCCGCCGAGCGATTCCGTCAGGCGTCCGGTCACTTCGGCGTTGATCTTGCCGCGTTCGCGGAAAATCGGCCGAATCTTAGTAAACGCCTTTTGCAGCACGCCCGAGAACAACACCACGAACAGCCCCGTAAAGAATGTCATGATCGGACTGATGGACAGCAATCTCCCGAGCGCGAACAGGGCCAGCATCAAACCGCCGACAAAATCCACCAATCCTGTTCCCACCAGATTGCGGACACCCTCCACGTCGCTCATGATGCGAGCCACCAAAACGCCGCTCTTGTTCGCGTCGTAATAAGCGACCGGCAGCCTCCCGACGTGCTGCTGAACCTTGACCCGCAGCTCCGCGATCAGGCGCTGGCCCGCCTTCGAAAGCAGTTGCGTCAGGGCGAAGGAAGTGATTCCTTGCAGGATGGTCGCGCCCACCACCGCGCCCACCACGGGACCCAGCAATTTAACGTCGCGCTGACCGATGACGCGGTCAATCAGCGGCTTGGTCGACGAGGGCAACACCAGCGCGCAAAGCCGATTGATCACCATCAGGACCAAACCCAGCGCAAAAATCCCGCGCCTGGGATACACCATCTGCTTGATGTCCGGCCATAGCTCGCGAAAACGTTCCGACTTGCTGTGTTTGGGCGCCGGAGCCCCGGTCCCAGGCCGAGCAAGCCCCACGCGCCTTTCCCCGTGTCCCATTCCGCCCATTCCTGGTCCCATATTTTTAACTGTAGCCTACTAAGTATGCCCGTCCTCTATACAGGCACCTCCGGATTCGCTTACCCGGCCTGGAAACCCGATTTCTATCCAGCCAAATGCGCCCAAAAGGACTTCCTTGCGCACTACGCCACTCGCCTCAATGCGGTGGAAATCAATTACACGTTCCGCCAGCTTCCTTCCGCATCGACCCTGGAGAATTGGATGAAAGCCACGCCCGAAGGATTCGTCTTTGCGCTAAAAGCCCACCAGCGCATCACCCATATCCAGCGGCTGAAGGAATCCGAGTTCACGCAGGTCTTCTTTCGCTCCATCGATCCGCTTCGCGTCACAAAACGGCTCGGTCCAGTTCTGTTTCAGCTTCCGCCGAACCTCAAGTCCGACCCGCCCACGCTCGCCGCGTTCCTCGAAAAACTCCCCTCCGATATTCGATGTGCCTTCGAATTTCGCAACGCGTCATGGCTCACGCCGGAGGTGTACCAGCTCCTCGAAAAACACACCGCGGCGCTGTGTCTCGCCGAGTCCGAGAAGTTCGAAGTTCCCGAGGTGATTACCGCGCCCTTCGTCTACGTCCGTCTGCGCATGCCGGATTACACGCCCGCCGATCGCGCGGAAATAGCGGAGCGCGCCCGACGCCTCCTCGACGATGGCCGCGATGTCTATGCCTTCTTCAAGCACGAAGAGTCTCCAGCAGGCGCGCTCTACGCGGAAGAGCTCGTCAAGGCCGTGGACTCGAACGGTCCGCGGTAAATCGCGCTGCGATTAACCGCGCCGCGCGCGATCGGTTAGTTGGACTTTGGCGGGACGACCCACAGATAAAGATCTTTGCTGAACCACTTCTCCGTGGTCTGCACCTCCACGTGACGGTCCGGAGCCCAATCTCCCATCTTGAAAGTGTTGGAGACGATCCGCGTGCCCGGCTTCAGCTCCGCGAGCAGTTTGGGGCGAAGCTGCAAGTCGACCGAGTTCAGCAAGAACAGTGTGACCACCGTCGCCACGTGAATATCCGCCTTGAACAGATCGTTCTCTTCGAAGCGGACTAACTTCTCAACCCCCGCCTTGCGAGCGTTCTCATTCGCCTCCCGAATCCGGTCGGGGTTGATGTCGATTCCCACGCCGTGAGCGCCGAAATCCTTCGCAGCCGCGATAACAATCCTGCCGTCGCCGCAACCGAGATCGTAGACCACATCGGCAGCGGTCACGCCAGCGAGCTTGAGCATCTCCTGAACGGCTTGGTCGGTGGTGGGAAGGTACGGTACGTCCGGCGCGCGCCTGACTTCGGCATCTTGAGCCGAGGCCAGTGAAGCGGCAAGAACGAAAAACAACAGCGCGAATCTTCGCGTCAGAGGCATGGACCACCCCTTTCAGCAACCATATCGCACTCGGGCCGGCTAAGTAGCACTCGGACGCATCCTGTCAGGAAGGTCGCGGTTTCGAGCGATGTGCGCCGTGATCCGTGCCCGAGGCAAGCACCGTCTGTCGCATCATTGCGCCTGATACCGGAGCAAGTCGAGCCAACTCATTAAAGATACCCGAGGCACTACCTGAAACTCTAAACTGGGATCAGGCCAATGAAGATTTATCTGGACACAAACCTTTGGAATGAGCTCTGTGACCAAGGTGTTGAGCCAGAACTGCTGCTGGCGTCGCTGGATGCCATGGGTGTCAGTCTGGTGCTGAGCCATCAGACAGTATACGAATTCGCGAAGTGTTTCCGGAACTCCGCAAAGGCGGGCCCAGAACGCGGTAGGAAACTGTTTGACTACCTGAACGTATTCACTCGACGCAACACCTGCTGCACGAAGGAGATCATGGAAGTACTTGCGGCCGAAATGTGGGCGCTCCAACGGCGGGAACCGGTTAAGCCGTTTCTGAGCACTGAAACATACGGCGAACTGAACACTGCGGTCGAGAAGTTGGCAAATGGCCATTTCGACGAACGGGTGAAAGCGTTCGTTGAGGGTCGCGTCGCGCTGGCGGCACGAATACGATCTGGCCCGAACGACGCGCTCGCTGGCCGGCCGGACGTTCAACAGCGTCTGAGGGGTATCTCTGAGCAGCGACTTGCTGCGTGGCTGGACACAGAGGCCATCACAGATAGAGGTGCAGCGCAGCTGGCCAACCAAATCACAAGACGCTTCCCCGAAGCCCCTGCAGGACACGCGGACGAATGGGCCGCAGGTCTGCTGGCTTCGTCTACCTACCGATTAGCCAGGGCGCTTGTGCGCGCTGACCTATATTACAGCTGGCGCTGCGCGAATCGAGGCTCGATTCCAAAAGACCTCTTCGATGACATGTACCACGTATTGAATGCGATCTACTGCGACGTTTACGCGACCAAAGAGCCGAGCCACGCCCAATACGCCGGGCTGCTCTTGACGGCCGACACGAAGGTCGCGGTTTATGACGGCAACACGCCCGTGGGCGAGTGGATCAAAGCTATGTCGCCGTCTAATTACCGCGTGTCAGAGACGCCCATCGCGGGCGCAGCGAGAGGGGCCGGTTAGAGGCTCACCCAGGTTACCGGATTCCACGCGAGACCACCGCGCGGCCTTA
>JASHRP010000029.1 GCA_030037375.1 Bryobacteraceae bacterium
CAAGGCGGAAGCGGGCTCCTGTGGCGGACACGTCGACGAGATTAGCGTGCGCCAATTGCTCCTCTTCCGGACAGCTCCCGAATAGGACCGGGAGGGAAGCAGTAAGGGGATCGCGTCTGCTTCTTCGGCGATCTTTCTTGGCGCCGTGCATGATTCTGCCGTAACCAGAATGCTCGTTTTCCGCTCCACTTGCGATTGGTGCTACCCACTGAGTCGATTGAGAAAAAGCCCTAACGCGTCCGCCGCAGCTCAGTACCGATGGGTGATGCAAGACTATCAGAAAAGCGCAGCCCTCGCGCGCCGCCGTGATACACTGAAGCGTTGAAGGAGACCCATGCCGCGTGCGGCAATGGAAGCCCGCCAACATCTCCTCCAATAAAACTCCATGCATAAAATTGTCCGCAAGATCCAGCGGCCGGACCCGGAGGCCGTCAAAATTCTGGGCGATCTCGGCGTGGCTACGGTCCACGAGGCGCAGGGACGCACGGGGCTGATGAAGCCGTACATGCGTCCGATCTATCCGTCGGCGAAGATGGCCGGGCCGGCCGTGACCGTGCTGTGCCAGTCCGGCGATAACCTCATGATTCACGCCGCGGTCGAAGTGTGCCACCCGGGTGATGTTCTCGTGGTGACCACTGGCTCCGATTCGACCGATGGAATGTTCGGCGAGCTGCTGGCGACTTCGTTGGTAGCGCACGGGGTCGTCGGACTGATTATCGACGCCGGGGTCCGCGACGTCGGCGAGCTTACCGCCATGGATTTTCCGGTTTGGTCAAAAGCGATTCACGCGCACGGCACCGTGAAATCCACCGCGGGATCGGTCAATGTTCCCGTGGTTTGCGCCGGCGCGAGCGTCAATCCCGGCGATGTGATCGTCGCCGATGTCGACGGTGTCTGCGTCGTTCCGCGCGAGACCGTTCCCGAGGTAGTGAAGGCCAGCGAGGCTCGCGTAGCCAAGGAAGAAAAGAACCGGCAGAGCCTGCGTGAAGGCAAATTGGGGCTCGACATGTACGGTTTGAGGGCGAAGCTCAAAGAGTTGGGCGTAGAATACGAGTAGCCGAAGAGACCGAGGAGATCCATGATGGGAAAGATCGTAGCCGCCGTTGCCACCGTACATGCGCCGCAGTTGTTCGTAAGGCCGCCCACGGAGGTTCCGGAGCAGTTGGACGCCGATATCGCCGCGATGCGCGAGCTCGGCAAGGATATCGAAGAGGCGAAGCCCGATCTTGCGATCGTCATCGGCAGCGATCACTTGGAGACATTCTTCCTTTCGTCCGTGCCAACCTTTGCCGTGGTCGCGGGGCAGGAATCGCACGCGCACTTCGCGGCTCGGCACTGGCATGTGCCGGTGCATCTGCCTTTTGCCGACGCGCTGCTGGAGAAACTGGTCGCGCGCGGATTCGACATGGCATACTCGCAGGACGCAATCCTGGGACACTCTTTCGCCGCTGTTTATGAGTGGGTGATCGAGGGCGGCAAGATTCCGGTGGTCCCGATCTTCGTCAACACCTATCTGCCTCCCCTGCCATCGCCCCAGCGGTGCATCGCGCTTGGAAAAGCGATTGCCGAAGTGATCGCGGAACGGCCGGAGCGCGTGGCGATCATCGCCAGCGGCGGACTTTCGCACTACCCCGGCACATGGAAATACCCGCAGCCGGCTTACGATTTCGATTACTGGGCCATCGCGCTCATGGAACGCGGAAACATCCAGCCGCTGATGGATCTTACCAGTGAGCAACTGGATGAAGTCGGCAATACGGAGATGCTGCCGTGGTATTTTCTGTTCGGCGCGCTGGGTCCAGTGCCAGGCGAGTTGCTGACCTATCAGCCGACCTGGCATCACGGCCACGCGGTCATGCGGTTTATTCCAAACAAGCGCACGGCTCCGCCTCCGGGCGAAGTGCCGGCGGCGTACAAGTTCAGCCAGGGCGGCTTCGAATTTTACAAGGCGCCGCCGTCATCGTCTTATTCGCTCAACAAGGTTCTTTACGACTTGCGGCACGATCAAGCCATGCGCGTCGATTTCCTGAAGGATCCGATGGCGATTGCCGCCAAGTACAACTTGAATCCGGCGGAATCGAAAGCTTTGGCGACGATCACGGACGAGAATATCGACGCGCTCCGCTCGCTGAAGCCGCATCCTTTGGTCGATGCCGGCGCGCATCCGCTGGGCATGTTGATGTGCCTGGTGACGGTACAGGCTGAAGCCCGCAGGCTGCGGGCAGCGCAGAACAACTAGAGTCGAGACGGGAACCCGATGATCATCGATTGTCACGGTCACTATACGACCGCGCCGAAACAACTGGAGACGTGGAGAAAAAATCAGATCGCGGCGCTGAGCGATCCCGCGAATGTTCCATCAAAGGGGACGCTGAGCATCGCCAACGACGAGATTCGCGAAAGCCTGGAGGGCGCGCAACTCAAGTTCCAGCGCGAACGCGGCACCGACGTCACGATCTTTTCACCGCGGGCTTCTGTAATGGGTCATCACGTTGGCGATGCTACCACCAGTCTGCACTGGTCGCAGCATTGCAACGACATGATCCACCGGGTGTGCACGCTCTATCCGGACAATTTCGTCGGCGTGTGCCAGTTGCCGCAATCGCCCGGCACGAGCCTCGATAATTCCATCGCGGAGCTGGAGCGATGTGTGAACGAATTCGGATTCATCGGCTGCAATTTGAATCCCGACCCGTCGGGAGGAAGCTGGAACTCGCCCGCGCTCAGCGATAAATATTGGTATCCGTTTTACGAAAAGATGGTTGAGCTGGACGTGCCGGCGATGGTGCATGTCAGTGGATCGTGCCATCCGGGATTCCACACTACCGGAACGTATTACATCAACGCGGACACGACGGCGTTCATGCAGTTTCTGACCTCGGATCTGTTCAAGGATTTCCCGACTCTGCGGTTCATCATTCCGCACGGCGGCGGCGCGGCTCCCTATCATTGGGGCCGATATCGCGGTCTGGCGCAGGACATGAAACGTCCGCCGCTTGAAGAATCGCTCCTCAAGAACGTTTACTTCGACACCTGTGTGTATCATCTTCCGGGCATCGAACTGCTGCTGAAAGTTGTGCCGATCGACAATATCCTGTTCGGATCGGAGATGGTGGGCGCGGTGCGAGGCATCGATCCGCGAACTGGCAACTACTACGACGACACCAAGAAATATCTCGACGCGCTGCCGCTCAGCGAGACCGACCGGCACAAGCTGTTCGAAGGCAATGCACGCAAGGTTTATCCGCGGCTTGCGAAGTCAGGCATAGCAAAGAAGCTCAAGGAGAAGGCAACGTCATGAAGGTAGCGCTGGCAGGTCAGGGCGCGTTCGGAATCAAGCACCTGGAGGCGATGGCCAACATCCCAGGCATCGAAGTTGTGACGCTGGCGGGCGGGAGTCCCGCGGGGACGGAAGAAGTCGCGAAGAAGTGGAACATCCCGCACTGGACCACGGACCTCGCGGAGAGCCTGAAGCAACCGGGCGTCGAAGCAGTGATTCTGACCACCCCCACGCAGCTTCACGCCGAGCAGGCGATTCAATCCATGCGCGCGGGCAAGCACGTGATGGTGGAGATCCCGATGGCGGACACGCTCGAGGATTCCGAGAAGATCTGCGCCGTGCAGAAAGAGACTGGCCTGGTGGCGATGGCCGGTCACACGCGCCGGTTCAATCCCAGCCATCAGTGGGTTCATAAAAAGATCGTGGCCGGCGAGCTGAAGGTGCTGCACATGAACGTGCAAACCTACTTCTTCCGCCGCACCAACATGAACGCGGCCGGCAAGCCGCGGAGCTGGACGGATCACCTGCTGTGGCACCACTCTTGTCACACGGTCGACTTGTTCGCCTATCAGACCGGCGATTCCGTCACGCAGGCCAATGCGCTGCAAGGGCCCGTAAATCCCGAGCTCGGCATCGCCATGGACATGAGCATTCAGTTGAAGACCGCTGGCGGCGCGATCTGCACGCTCTCGCTCTCCTTCAACAACAAGGGTCCGCAGGGCACCTTCTTCCGCTACATCTGCGATAACGGAACCTACGTGGCGTATTACGACGATTTGGAAGACGGCGAGAAGAAGCAGATCGATCTATCGAAGGTCGACGTGTCGATGAACGGCATCGAGCTTCAGGATCGCGAGTTTTTCTCCGCAATCAAAGAAGGGCGCGAGCCGAATTCGAGCGTACACCAGGTGCTCCCCACCATGCGCGTGCTGGATAAGCTGGAGGCGCAGGTGGGACGCGAGGGGAAGGCTCCCCTGAAGAAGCGAAGCTCGACCTAGTCGCTGCCAAGCAGATCGAGGTATCGCTCTCTGGAGATCGGCCGGTGCGGAGATTGTTCTTGATGATGAATACCGGCACGGCTGCGTACTTCGGAATGACAATCGGCCGAATGACTCCGGGTTTGGTCAGGACGAGGTGATCGCCTTCCGTACGCACGCAGCGAAAACCGGCGGCCTCAAAGACTCGAACGAGTGCCTTCCAGGAGATCGGACTAAACTTTGGCATGCGTCAGAGGGATGCTGACCGTCTGAACGCTAATAAAACTCGGCCTCGCCGTTCTCGTTTTGCGCGCATAGCCCGCCTCATCGAGAATCTGATCTAGCGTGCCCATCTTCTCGGCTTCTTCCAGAAACAGACGCACTGCCTCTTTCAGATTCGACAGCGCTTTGTCCTTAGTGCTTCCGCATGAGGAAACATTCAGTTCCAGGGCTTGCGCTACAAAAGCTCGGCCTTCTTTGAAAATACGGGTGGTGAATTGAATCTCCATGCTAAGTCGCACTGGCAGAATACCATGTTCGGCCCTGCCGCCAACGAGAAACCTAGCCGGCCTAATCCCGCCGGGGCGAGAATTTCAGATCCCCCACCGCCCCGTTATTTTCGGTCTTGATCCCACCTCGGCGCGGTAAGTGGCGGAGCAAGCGCTCGCCGCCTACATCGCTGGCGACGCGCTATTTCGCGACCGGAAGGGCTTTGATGACGCTGTCGTTTTGTACCGGCCTCGGCACGTGCATCGACATCAGCACTAGCGTCGACTTGATCTCGCTGAACCAGTGTGGCGTGTTCTCGGGCACGATGGCGAAATCGCCCTTGTTCATCGCCTGGTTCTTGCCGCCTTCGATCGCCGTTCCCGAAAGGTTGTCGCCATTCTTGGTCTCGTTTACCAGCTTGCCGCCAGTGGTGAGCGTGCCCGACCCCTCGATCACGTAGAAGATTTCGGCTTCCTTCATATGAACCGACGCCGGGCCCACCGACCCTCGATATTCCAGGTTCGTGCTGTACGGAGCCAGCCGCAGAATGTTTTGGGAGATCGTCGGCTGGGCTTTGGTCTCGTTCTGGGCCTTCGCCTTGGCGATCATGGCCTGCACATCCGCGGCAGAACGATAGGTAACATCAGGCTGAGGTCCTCGCTGGGCCACGCCCACCGCGACGCCCAGCGTAACAATCAAGCAGATACCGGCTGTACGCATGAAATCCTCCCTGTAACTTTCCCTAGCATGCTTGCCCAAGCATGCTAGCACAGCGGCGAACTGCTGTGCTAAATTATAGATTCCGCGCTTTGGCGTGCGGCGCCGGATGGGCCGCTCACGCAAGCCGAGCGTAAATAGAGTCAAATCCAAAAGGAACGATTATGTACGCAGTCATTGAAACGGGCGGGAAGCAGTACCGCGTCGCCCCGGGCGAGGCGGTTGAGGTCGAATCGCTGCCCGGCGACCCTGGCGCGGACGTCGAATTCGATCGCGTGCTCGCCGTGGTGGATGGCGAGACCGTGACCGCCGGCAGCGCCGCCGCTGGAGCGCGCGTAAGGGGGTCGATTGAAGCTCACGGCCGCGGCGAAAAAACCATCGTGTTCAAGTTCAAGCGCAAGAAACAGTACAAGCGAACGATCGGGCACCGGCAGAACTTCACGCGCGTCAAGATCAACGAGATTACGGTTTAGTCATGGCACATAAAAAAGGTTTAGGCAGCTCCAAAAACGGCCGCGATTCGAATGCGCAGCGCTTGGGCGTGAAGGTGTTCGGCGGCCAGGTGGTCACCGGCGGATCCATCATCGTGCGCCAGCGCGGCAGCCGGATCAAGGCGGGCGACAACGTCGGCATGGGCAAGGATGACACGCTGTTTGCCAAGGTCCCGGGCATCGTCGAATACCGCGATCGCGGACGGCTGGGCAAATTTGTGTCCATACGCGCCGCTGAGTAGTCCGGATTCCGCACCGCCTCCCACGAGAGGCACCCGTGTTCATTGACGAAGTCAAAATTCTGGTGAAGGCCGGCAACGGCGGCAATGGTTGTCTTGCGTTCCGGCGCGAGAAATACGTGCCGCGTGGCGGACCCAGCGGCGGCGACGGAGGCCGCGGCGGCGACGTGATTCTCGTCGCGACGCAGCACGACAACACCCTGCTCCGCTTCCGTTTCAATCCCGAGCATTCCGCCGAACGCGGCCGCCACGGCGAGGGCAGCAATCGCAAGGGCCGCGATGGCGCGTCGATCGAAGTGCCCACGCCGGTCGGGACCATCGTGTACGACGCGGATACCGGCGAGCAGTTGCACGATTTCACGACGGCCGGCGACCGCTTCATCGCGGCCCACGGCGGACGCGGAGGACGCGGCAACGCCCGCTTTGCGACGTCTACGCACCAAGCTCCGACCGAGCATGAAGCGGGGTTTCCGGGCGAAGAGCGAAAGCTCCGGCTGGAGTTGAAGCTGCTCGCCGATGTCGGCCTGGTGGGTTTTCCGAATGCCGGCAAGTCCACGTTAATCTCGCGCATTTCGGCGGCGCGGCCGAAGATCGCTGACTATCCGTTTACGACACTTGAACCGAATCTCGGAGTCGTGAGCGCGGGCGACGATCGCAGCTTCGTGGTCGCTGATATTCCGGGATTGATCGAAGGCGCGCACTTGGGCCACGGGCTCGGCATCCAGTTTCTGCGCCATATTGAGCGGACGCGGGTGCTCGCTCACCTGGTCGATGTATCCGAAGCCAGCGGCCGCGACCCGGTGCACGACTTCGAAGTGGTTATGGAGGAGCTTCGCAGCTTCTCAGAAGACTTGGTGGCAAAACCCATGATCGTGGTCGCGACCAAGATCGACGCCGCGCAAGACCCTGCTCGCACCGAATCGCTTCGCAAGCTCGCCCGGCGGCGGAAGCTGCCGTTCCTGAAGATTTCCGCCGTGACGGGCGAAGGTCTGCCCGCGTTGAAGCGAGCGCTGGCGGAAGCGGTTCTCGATAAGCCTGAAGCCGCTTAGGGCTTATCGAGCAGTTCAAGCAGCAAATGCTTCCGCGGCGAATCCTGAATACGATTCAGAAAGAGACGCAGCCATCCCTTCGCCTCGGCGTCTGAACCTTGAGCGATTGACTGGAGGCCTGCAAACGCGTATGCGAATGCCGCTTCATCCGCTGGTCCTTTCCCCGCCAGCGCCTCAAAGTCTGTTGTAGAAACCGACGCGGAGAGCGGAATCAAGGAACTCGCGCTCGACAGGTTAAATCTCTTCTCTCCAGGTTTCCGCGTATAAACCCCGTCGAGCGTCGCCTCACCAAGGTTTCGGCCCGTCCAAGTGAATGCAATATTGAGGGTCACATCGATCGTGTCGCCGGCCGGATTCGCAGTGGCCCTAATTTGCCGGCCGATGAGGTTCCCGTAGTTATCCAGGCTGGCCTCGGCAGTGAAGGAGAATACGGGTTCGAGCCTTGGCAGGGTCAGGTCGTACCAGTCTTCGACACGCTGGCTGAAGCCGCCACCTACCTGCGACAGATCGTTCGAAATTATCAAGAACGGATTGCCGTCGACCCGTGTGACCTCATGGCGTCGAGGGAAATCGTCATAAAGAACAGCGGTAGCAACCCCCGCGAACTTCCAACCGCCATCGGGCTGTTGGAAGTAACGCAATTAAATGTCGTCTCCTCGAACCGCGTTGTTGTGCACAATCAAAATCGATTGATCTGGGGCCAAAACCGTGACTATCTCAGTCGAACAGGACCAAATCAAATTCGGGTTTCCGCAAAGCGCGTACCAGATTTTCGGCGGCTGCGTACCGAGTGCGCTCCACAACGCGCCCCAGTCGATCTCCTTCGGGTGCGCATCAACATACCACGCCAGCGTCATCGGCGATTTCGCGGCAATCCCGATTTCCGGTTGCGCTCCGTTCTGCGCGGAGACGGCCGATGCGAGGATCAGCGTAACTCCAAGTCGCAGCGCGCCCCTCATTCTAGCGGTGCACTCACTTCGGTCCCATCTTATAAGAGAGAGTCTTTGTCCCAGACGATTGCCGCAACCGTTCGGGCCGGTGCTGTGTGTATCCCGCATGCTAAACAGCTCTCGATAAGCCTGAAGCCGCTTAGGGTTTCCCGAGCTCTTCGAGTAAGGAGCGCTTTTCAGGCGTTTCTTTGGCGTTGTCCAGGATCGAGCGGAGCCATTGCTTCGCGTCCGCGTCGGAACCGGCCGCGACCTTCTGAAGGCCCGGAAGCGCGTACGCCAACAATTGTTCGTTGCTCGGTTCGCGATCC
>JASHRP010000336.1 GCA_030037375.1 Bryobacteraceae bacterium
TACGGAATCGTGGATTCCGCAAAGGTCAAGGTGAAGCCATCGGACAATAAAGTGGCGATCAAGGTGACCTCCGCTAAAACCCCGCAGGAAGCTGCAAGAGTTTATCCCGGCGATTACTGGCTATCGCTACTGGAGCCGCCGGCTAAGAACCTCTTTCCAGGAACGGGCGACAAGTCCGACCAAAACCCCAATGGCAACGGCCTTGGCACCGGCATGATCGATCAGGACCATTGGATCAACCAACTCAAGTCGGGATGCAATTTCTGCCACCAGTTGGGCGAGGCCCTCAACCGCGACGTTACCCACGTCTGGGCCGCCCGGCCGGAACTGGAAAAGACCCACGAAGCCGCCTGGGCGTGGCGCCTCGGCGTCGGAGTCCGCGGATCCAACATGTTGATGACAATGAGGCAAATGGGTGAAGGCCAAACGGTGAAGCAGCTCGCCGAATGGACCCGGGCCATCGAAGCCGGAGCCGTGCCGCCCGCTCCGCCGCGTCCGCAAGGGATCGAGCGCAATATCGTATCCACCCAATGGGACGTGGGCGACGATCACTCCTTCATGCACGATCAGATTTCGACCTACAAGTACAACCCGACCATTAACGGCGGCGGGCCGAACTATCTGGTCAACGCGGGACATGGACAATTGGTGATCCTCGATCAAGCCGATAACACCCAGTATTCGATCGACATCCCGACGCGCGACCCGAAGGATAAAGTTCCGTCCCGTTTCCCGGCGCCGGTTCGCCCGTCCTTCTTCTGGGGCGATGAGCATCTGTGGTCCAATCCGCCCTACGATCCGGCCGATCCGCACAACCCGATGATCGATAGCAAGGGCCGCGTGTGGCTGACTTCGAAGATCCGGCCCAACGCCGATCCGGCCTGGTGCAGCGATCCCAGCAACAAATACGCGGACTGGTTTCCGCTGCGCAGCAGCGCCCGGCAGGCTTCCGTCTTCGATCCCAAGACCAAGACGTTCCATTTGATCGAGACCTGTTACGCCACGCATCACGTGGTCATTGACAACGATCCGGATGAGACGATTTACTTCAACGAATTGAGCGGTCCGGTTTTCGGGTGGATCGACTCGAAAATTTACGATCAGACGTTGGCCGCCACCAATGATGAGAGCAAGGCCGAACAGGCCGCTGTAGGCTGGTGCGAACAGGTGGTGGACACCAACGGCGATGGAAAGATCACCAGACCGTGGAACACCATTAACAATGTGGCGGAGCTCCAGGCTCTCTATGGAACCGATACGGCGGCTCCAATCGGCGCCGCGGCTACGCCGGTAGCCGGACGAGGCCGGGGACGCGGCGCGCCTCAAGAGCCCTTGGATCCGAATAAGGACACCATGGTCCGCTTCAGCCTGTATTCAGTCATGCCGAGTCCGGTGGACGACTCCGTCTGGGGCGTCGCCGAGAATTACCCCGGCTACTTGGTCCGTTTACAACGCGGCGATAATCCGCCGATAAGCTGCAAGACGCAGGTCTTCAGGGTCCCGAAACCGGGTTATGATCCTCGCGGCATCGACGTCGACAGCAAAGGCGTGGTCTGGATGGGTCTCGCTGCGACCAGCCACCTGGCCAGCTTCGACGTTCGCAAATGCAAGGCGCTGACGGGAAAAATGCATGCCGACGGCAGCGACTGTCCGGAAGGCTGGACGCTTTACCAGACCACCGGACCCAAGCTGAAGGGGACCGACGTTCCGGCTGACTTCCACTATTTCAACTGGACCGATTCGCAAAACATCATGCAGCTCGGAAAGGATACACCGTTCTTAACGGGCTCCGACTCCGACTCGCTTATTGCGCTAGATCCAGCCACGAAGAAGTGGACCTACTTCACCATCCCCTATCCGCTCGGATTCTACGCGCGTGGAATGGATGGACGCATTGACGATGTGAACGCGGGTTGGAAAGGGCGGGCGCTGTACTCCAACTACGGCACGCACTTCGTTTGGCAGGTCGAAGGCGGAAAGGGAACCAAGGGCAAATTGGTGAAGTTCCAGATCCGCCCAAATCCGCTAGCTCACTAGCAAGCAACTCTACGAATACAAAAGATCGCCGCGCCGGAAACACCGTTCGCGGCGATCTTGTTTTAGGTGTTTACAACATAATTACACCAGCTAGATTCGCGCTCTGATACCATGCGGGTTTCTGGAGGCGCAATGAATCGTGTTGAACTCCATGTCTTCATCCTGCTGGCGGCGGGCGTTTCCCTGTCCGCGCAGCAAACGAGTGCTGGCCCGGCTCAACCAGTTCCTCTCTTTTCTCAAAACATACTAAACAGCGCCACGCCTGCCGGTAATCCATCCACCGAGGCCAAGGCGAAGCTCGGCGACATGATTTTCGACGAGAAGCGCGTCTCCGTCGACGATTCCGTCGCCTGCAATACCTGTCACTCTCCGCGCAACGGTTTCACAACCCATACGCCAACCTCGCGCGGCGCGAACAATCAGATCGGGAAACGCAACGCGCCTTCGATTCTCAACACCGTATTCTACAAATCGCTGTTCTGGGACGGACGGGCGGCAACGCTGGAGGAGCAGGCCACCATGCCCATTCTGAATCCGATTGAAATGGGGCAGAAAGATCCGCAAGCGGTGGTGGCGAAGCTGGCAGCGATTCCCGATATCGCGGAAGCGTTTCAGAAAGTGTTCGGCCGTCCGGTCAACTGGGACGACATGGCAAAGGCGCTGGCTGCATTCGAGCGGACCAGGCTTTCGACAGAAGCGCCATTCGACCGTTTCCTCAAGGGGGATCAGAAGGCTCTCAACGCCGCGCAGCAGCGGGGATGGGCTTTGTTCACCGGCAAAGCGCGCTGCGCCAGTTGTCATACGTATGACGCCGCGCTCCCGCTGTTCGGCGATAACCGCTTTCACAACACCGGTCTCGCCGGAAAACAAGAATTAAAGGAACTGGCCAGTCGCGCCACCGCGCGCGCAGCGGCCGGCAATCAAAGCGAAATTGACAAACTGGCGCTGGAATCGGAGTACTCGGACCTGGGCCGGTTTCTCGTCACCCGGAAGCAGGAAGACATCGGAGCATTCAAAACACCCTTCTTGAGGGACGTCTTGCTAACCAGTCCTTACATGCACGATGGAAGCCTGGAAACGTTGTGGGACGTGGTGGAATTCTTCAACCAGGGAGGCGGGCGGAATCCGTATCTTGACGCGGAGATGAAACCGCTTGGACTTAGCGCGAGTGAAGTTGAGGACCTGGTGAATTTCCTGAGCGCTCTCACTTCGGATAGCTCCTCGGCGTTACGCGCGGCGGAGCTCGATCGCCAGCGTGCGGATTACCTTTATCGCATGGCGGAGCAGCGCACCGGATTAAAGGCGTCAAAGTAGGTTTGGCATCATGGTTATCAGAGCGTCAAATGAGTTCGGTACTTCTGGTGGAGGACGAAGAGGCTCTGCGCCTGTTCCTCGGCGATAGCCTGCGTAGCGAGGGGTATTCGGTCGAAACGGCGAGCGACGGCGCGGAAGGATTGGAAAAAGCTCTGCGCCTGTCGCCGGACCTCATCGTTCTGGACATTATGCTGCCGGGTAAAGATGGGTTTGAGATCTGTCAGGCGCTACGGCGCCGCGGCAAACCGACTCCGATCCTCATGCTGACGGCGCGCAATCAAATTCAAGACACCGTAACGGGCCTGAAAATCGGCGCCGACGATTATGTGACCAAGCCATTCGACATGAGTGAGCTGATGGCTCGCATTGGGGCGCTGCTCCGCCGCGCTTCGGCGGCGGGAGGGCACTCGGCTCCCGCGATGGTCTATGAGTTCGGCTCGATCCGGGTGGACTTGCGCGGCACGGAAGTGACCAAGAATGGCAAGCCCGTGGACCTTTCGGCGCGCGAGTTTCAGCTCCTGCGGTTCCTGATCGAACATCGCGGCGAAACGCTTTCCCGCGATACGTTGCTTCGGGAAGTGTGGGGATACGGCGCGAAGATATACACTCGAACCGTGGATGTGAGGATCGCGAACCTGCGCCAGCAATTGGAAGACGATCCCAAAGAGCCGCGATACATCCTGACGGTCCAAGGGCTCGGCTACAAATTCCGGGCGGAAGGCGGCCATTCGTGAAACTGCCGTTCAAGCAGCGCACAATCTCGACCGCGGTCATCATTCCCAGCGCGATCGTCGTCGCGGCGCTCGCTCTCTTGCAATACCGCTGGAGCACGCGAGTGAGCGAAGCTACCGCCGTGCGGCTGGCCGACAGTCTGCAGATGTCCATCATGAATTTGCAGAAGGACCTGTTCCGCTACTTTTCTGAGATCAGCGTGGCGCTTCGTATCGACCCGATAGAGGATTCTCCCGCGGACGTAAACCGGTACGTTCGGCGCTTCGCGGAATGGAAAGCGGTAACCAAGTATCCCAAGCTGGTTTCGAACGTATGGATTCTCACGCCGGATGCCGGGATAAAACAGCCGGCCAGCCGCTTGAATCTTACCGCCGGGCGCTTTGAAGCGGGAGCTTGGCCCACTGCTTTCGAGACTCTGCGCGCGGACTTGCAACGAGCTTCCGCCGAATTTCCGAGGAAC
Source organism: Bryobacteraceae bacterium (assembly GCA_030037375.1). GTDB lineage: Bacteria > Acidobacteriota > Terriglobia > Bryobacterales > Bryobacteraceae > Palsa-187. The sequence goes on from JASHRP010000336.1 coordinate 4,544, forward strand.
CGCACTACCGCCGCCGGCCGGCGCGACGAAATCTTCAACCTTGAGGACCCCTCCGCAGGCTGGTTATTCGACCCCAATATTCCTGCATTGTTCCACCCCGTCAATACCGTCTCCGGGTCGGTCGAATGGATGGCTGTGGAGCTGAGTTCGCAGGAGATTCAGACACACATTTTTTCGGACTTGATCCGGACCTATTTTCAAGGCACCGATGGGTTGGACTATCTGGCTGCCGTGATTTCCGGAACCTCGCCGGGCCACGTTCTTTACGAATCGGATCGAGGGTTCGGGTACCCGCCGCCGGCCGACGCGGACGGAACCATCGATTTCTTCGGCCGCGTGCCGCCGGGGCTCACTGGTTCGCCGGTGCACGTCTTTCATGCTCCCTCGAACGACAAGGGCCCTGACCCATCCGTCAAGATCGCGTGGTTCCCTTTCTTGCGCGAAACCCCGGCGGACGCGGACTGGAGACTGGTGGTGCGGCATCGGCGCGGGGGCGCGCTGGGCGCGTTCGTCACGGAGATGCGCCGCCGCGACCTCGCAATCGGATTCGGCGTCCTGCTGGTGCTTGTCCTCAATATGGGAATGCTGATCGTCACCAGCCATCGCGCCCAGCAACTGGCGCAATTACAAGTGGATTTTGTGACGACGGTGTCGCATGAGTTGCGAACCCCTCTGACGGTGATCATCTCCGGCGCGGACAACATCTCCAAGGGCGTGGTTGAGACGCGGCAGCAGATGGCGCAATATGGCTCGGTCATCAGCAATCAGGCGAAGCAGCTTCTGGGGCTGGTGGAGCGGATATTGCTGTTCGCCGCCACGCGCCAAGGCCCTCTGCGGTACAACTTGCGCGTTCTGGAGGTGCAGGAGATCGTCGACGATGCTTTGGCAAGCGCCGCGGGGATTCTGGAGGCGAACGGCTTCACCGTGGACTGCGATATCCCCGAGGATCTGCCCAACGTGAAAGGCGATAGGTCCGCGCTTTCGCAGTGCCTCCAAAACCTGATCACCAACGCCGTGAAGTACGGGGCCAAAGACGGAAAGGAGACGCAGCCCTGGATCGGAATCCGCGCTCGCGGCGCCGGAGAAGAAGTCGAGATCAGCGTCGCGGACTGCGGCATCGGAATCAGCGCAGCGGACCTGCCGCACATCTTTGAGCCTTTCTATCGCAGCCCATCCGTGAAAGCCGCGCAGATTCGGGGAACGGGGTTGGGGCTGCCGCTATCGCGCAGCATCGCGGAGGCAATGAATGGCCGCCTCACCGTCGACACCGCTCCCGGCCGCGGGAGCACGTTCACCTTGCACTTGCCCTGCATCAAATCGCCTGGGACTATAGAGGCTCCGCCGGCCTCGGCCGATCTCGCCCATACCTCATAAAGCGTAGTTTTTACAACCTGGTAACACCGAATCCCGTGGAATCGATGTAGCATTGCTGTGGGCCGGTGAATTAGCGCGTCTCGATCCCGCGAATAGGTTCGCCTCCATCCCTTTCGTGCGACGCACTAACCTAGTATCCGTCTGCTTTTTCTCAGCGCTCCTTGCCGCGAGTTTCCTAAGCGACGCGCCGTTCGCTCGCGCCGCGGCCGAAGGCGGCAGCATCTCAGGCACAGTCGCCGACAATAGCGGTGGTATAGTCGCGAAGGCTAGCGTCACCGCTGTGAATCTGGAAACTGACGTGCGTCACACGGCCGAGACCACTTCTTCCGGAATCTACTCCTTTTCCGGACTGCCGGTGGGACGCTACGATCTCGAAGTTTCCGTGCCGGGGTTCAAGGCGTACCGCCGCGCGGGCATCAAACTGGATGTTAACAGCGCCGTGGTCGTGGACGTACGGCTGGAATTGGGCGCATCCAGCGAAACCGTAACCGTTAGGGAATCGGCCGTGGAGGTGGAGACCGCGAACACGCAATTGGGTGAGGTAATCAACGGGTCGGATATCGCGGCAATGCCGCTCAACGGCCGCAGCTTCACCGATCTGCTGGCGCTGCAGCCGGGAGTGGTCCCCGCCACAACGATCACTCCTCTCACCGTGCAGGGGCTGGGCCAGAGCGTGTTTTCCCCCTCCGGCGACCTGAATCCCGGCACACTTTCGATCAACGGGCAACGAGAGTCGGCGAACGGGTATATGGTGAACGGCGCGGACGCGGAGGAGACCGGCAGCCTCACCGCAGGCGTTGTTCCGAATCTCGATTCGATCGCCGAGTTCCGCATTCTCTCCGATAACTTCGACGCGGAGTATGGCAAGTACACCGGCGGCCAAGTCAATGTGGTGACGAAATCCGGCACAAATGAGTTTCACGGCACTCTGTTCGAATTCCTCAGAAACACGGACCTGGACGCTCGCAATTATTTTTCTCCCACGCGCGGGACGTTTATCCAGAACCAATTCGGAGCGGCAGGCGGAGGGCCGGTGGTTCGCAACAAGGTCTTCTTCTTTTCGGACTATCAGGGCACGCGTCAGATTCAAGGCTCCGATACCGGACTGATCCCCGTGCCTTCAATGCAGGATCGTACCGGCAATCTCTCCGATCAGGCGGCTTCGCTCACCGGCAGCACCGTTAGCGGCCCATACTTCGCGAACTTGCTTTCGCAGAAGCTCGGTTATCCGGTGAGCTCGGGCGAGCCCTACTACACTCCCGGCTGCGCCAATCCTTCGCAGTGCGTATTACCGAACGCGGTTATTCCGCAGACTGCCTGGTCGGCCCCGGCGGCGAATTTGTTGAAATACATTCCAGAGCCGAACCTCCCCGGCAACGTTTTTTCCACCTCCGCGTATAACGAGACTTTGAACGACAATAAGCTCGGGGAGCGGGTCGACGGAGAGACCAAGCTCGGCATGCTGTTCGGGTATTACTCCTTCGACAACTTTTCACAAAACAATCCGTACCCGACCGCGCAAGGCGGAGCGAATGTGCCGGGCTTCAATGCCATGAACACGGGCCGTGCGCAAATGGCCGTTTTGGGCGACACCAAAACATTTGGCTCGACGGCGGTGAATGAGCTTCATCTGAGCTACATGCGCGATGCGAACGACCTCGGTAAGCCCGCTGGAGGATTGGGCGTCAGCCTTGCTTCGCAAGGGTTCGTGACGGGAACCGGCACGCTGGGAATCGTGCCGCTGGCGCCGCAGAATCAAGGCGTCGAAAATGTCTTCTTTAACAACTTCACGATCGGCTCCGATCCCGACCGCTTTTACCAGATCAACAACAACTTCCAGCTCAGCGACGGCTTCACGAAGGTTTCCGGCAGCCACACCATCAAAATCGGCGGCCAAATCGACTACGACCAGATCAACACGTACCCGTACGCCGACCTTAACGGCAGCTTCAACTTTTACGGCACGGAAACGGGTCTCGATTTCGCCGACTTCCTGCTCGGCATCGCCAGCCAGTACACGCAGAACGATCTGCGCCCCTTCTACGGCCGCAACAAGTACTTCGCATTTTACGGTCAAGATAGCTGGAGAATCGCAAAGAATCTGACTCTAAATTACGGCCTGCGTTGGGATCGGATAGAGCCTTGGTATGAGAAGTACAACAACAACATCTCGATTGTCCCCGGCGAGCAATCCGTAGTTTTTCCAACCGCCCCCACGGGAATCGTCTATCCCGGAGACCCGGGAATTTCACGGACCCTGGCTCCTCCCGGCAACAAGGATTTTGCGCCGCGCTTGGGCTTGGCCTATTCGCCGGCTGGCCCGCCCGGATCGATCCTGGGGAAGGTTCTGGGCGGTCCCGGCAAAACCAGCATCCGCGCCGGCTATGGAATTTTCTACGCCATGATTCCAGGCGAAACGCTCGGCTTGATCAGCGACAACGCCCCGTACGGTTTCACCTATACCAGCCCCGCGCCGCCGCTGTTCGCCACGCCCTTCGTCGACGCGGCGACCGGAAATTCAGAGGGCCAGCGATTTCCGGCGGCACTCGCCCCGCTCAACGTCTCAAAAACGAATCCCGACGGAAATGTCGATTTTTCGCAGTTTGAACCTATCAGCGCGATACCCGGATACGCACCCACCAACGTCATCCCGTACACCGAGTCGTATATGTTCACGATCCAGCGCCAGCTCGGGCAGAATACGTTGGTGAGCGCGGGTTATGTCGGCAATCAGGCGCATCATCTGTTAGTTCTGGAGGAGGCCAATCCGGGCAACCCTGCTCTGTGTCTGAGCCTGAGCCAGCCGGATCAGGTCGCGCCCGGGTCCGCGACCTGCGGCCCCTTCGGAGAGAGCACGGTGTACACCAGCGCTTCGGGCCAAACCATTAACGGAACGCGCGGCCCGCTGGGGCCGGCTTTCGGCAGCGTAAGCTATCAAAAAACGATCGGCAATTCCAATTACAACGCTCTTGAGGCAAGCCTTCGCCACACCGGCAAGCGAACGCAGCTATTGTTGAGCTACACCTATAGCAAATCGATTGACCAGGCTTCGAACTTCGGCGATCAGGTGGATCCGTTCAATCCGAATCTGACCCGCGGCCTTTCTTCTTTCGACATGCGGCAAGACTTCGTGGCCAGCTACTCCTACGAAATTCCTTTCGAGCGCCTCTTGCAAGCGAATTCCCGCTGGACAAAAGGGTGGACGATTTCGGGGATTACCCGTTATAGCACTGGTTTCCCGGTGACCCTGATCAACAACGAAGACACTTCGCTGCTGGGTACGCAAGGGAACGGCATCAACAATCTGGCAGTGGACGGGTTGCAGTATGGCGGCGGATCGCTGCAGTTGAACCACAATCCGAGGAACGGCCAGCCCTATTTCGACCCGGCGCAATTCAGCTTGCCGGCGCTCGGCTCTGTCGGCAACACCGGACGGCGGTTCTTTTCCGGGCCGGGCATCGACAACTATGACCTCACGCTGCAGAAGAATTTGAAGCGCACGGAGTCGCAGTTGGTGCAACTGCGATTGGAAGCCTTCAACGCATTCAATCATGCGCAGTTTTACGGGCCCAGCGCAGTCGACGGAAACATCAGCAGCCCGACCTTCGGTCGAGTGGTAAGCGCGGCTCCGCCGCGGCTGCTGCAGGTGGCCATCAAACTGGCATTCTGAAGCCGCTCCGCTCAGGAGCCCAGGCCCCGCGCGAATCTCAGCGGCGTGTCAGCCTAAGGTAATGCGACCCCTTCGGTATTCCATCAACGTCACATTGGACGGGTGCTGCGATCATCGTGCGATTCCCGCCGACGAAGAATTGCACCGTCACACGATCGAGAATTTCGACCAGGCCGATGCCCTCCTCTTTGGCCGGGTCACTTACGAAATGATGGAGGCAGCGTTTCGGCCGCCGGCGGGGACGGGGGCGAGGCCCGATTGGATGGAAGCCTTCGCACGGACGATCGACGCGGCCAAGAAGTACGTCGTGTCGAGCGCCCTGGACCGGGTCGATTGGAACGCGGAGCTCGTGCGCGGAGATCCAGGAAAGGCCGTTCAGCAGCTCAAGCGGGAGCCGGGAAAGGGACTGCTAACGGGAGGCGTGAAGCTCCCGCTGGCTTTGGCGGAGCTGGGATTGATCGATGAGTACGAGTTCGTGGTGCATCCCAGGCTCGCGGGCCACGGCCCGGCGTTGTTCGCGGGGCTATCGAAGTGGATCGACTTGAGGCTCGTGAGCCGGCTGGAGTTCGACTCCGGTGCTGTGGCTATGCGGTATGAACCGAGAAGGTAGCTGTCTCCGCTATAAGTTCAAAGCTATACGTTCAAAATTGCGAAGCACTTTTCAAGGCTCTTGACGGGATCGTTCCCCATGGCGGGACGCCACTCATGGGCTATAAATCCGGTATATCCCAGATCGGCGATTGCGCCCGCGATGAAGCGGTAGTTGAGCTCTTGCGTTTCGTCAAATTCATTTCGGCCGGGCACGCCGGCGCCGTGGAAATGGCAGATGTAGTTAATGTTGTCGCGAATGGTGCGCGTTACATCCCCGTCCGCGATCTGAACGTGGTAAATGTCGAACAAAATCTTCACGCGCGGTGAATTGACACGCTTGCACACATCGAAACCCCACTGCACGTGATCGAAGACTTGATCGGTGCGCTGGTCCGCCGCGACCTTGGAATTCGTGATTTCCATGCAATAGTTGATGCCCTTCTGCTCGGCGTAGCCCTTGATCCGGTTCAGAATGGCCACCGTGTTATCCGCGCCTTCTTCACGGGACATGCCTCGGCGCTCGCCGGGAAGCGCAATGAGCGTGGGGCATCCAACGCTGGCGCACATGTCGATTCCAGCCTTGGAGGCATCTTCGATCATGCTGTGGAGCTCCTTGCGGATCAACCCATTTTGGAAGCTGGTTCCCGTGCCGGTCATCAGGGCCGGGGCCAAACCGTTGTCCTTGAGGATCGGGATCTGCTGGGCGGTCGGCAAATCTACGCCCTTGAATCCGATGCGCGCGAGAATCTTGCAACGCTCCTCGAAAGTAGTCTTTGAGCCGGTCCACACAGAAGACATGACGCTCTGCTTAAGGCGGCCGCCTTTAGCCGGGGTTTGAGCCGACGCCGTCTGACTGGAGAGTTGGGCAGCCATGCCGGTGAGCATACCGGTGACTGCGGGCGCAGCCGCGCCAGCCAAGAATGTTCTTCGATCCATGGGCGTCAATATATCATGCGCGGAGTGGCCGGTGAGATATAGTAAAGCTCATGCTTTCTCGACGCACGGCGCTTCTGACTCCGCTGGCTGGCCTGGTCCCTTCGCTTGAAGCCGCTCCCGGAAAAATGAATTTAAGCATCCACTTAACTACCTCCCAAGGCGCCGGCTACCAGAAAGCTCTGGAAGGCTGGGCCAAAGCCGGGATCAAGTACGTCGAGATCACCGACCGCGGCCTGGACGACTTCCTCAAGACCAACGATATCGCCGCCGCCAAGCGCGTCATCTCGGATAACGGCTTGACCATCGTCAGCTTCGCGTCGGTCCTGCAGGATTTCTGGAATCAGAACCCCGGTTTCGCCATGCAGCTCGAAACATGGAAGCGCCGTTGCGAGCAGGCGTCCTCCTTGGGGAGTCCGCACATTTACTGCCCTAGCACCACCAACCGCAAAGTCACCGCCGACGATTACAAGGCCGCGCCCGATGCGATTCGCCAGGCCGGCGACGCCGCCAAAGAGTTCAACCTCATCGGCATGATCGAATTCGCGCGCAGCTCCACGCTGATCGCGACGCTGTCGACCTCACTGAACCTGATCCGCGCGGCGGCGCATCCGAATGTGCATCCAATGCTCGATTGCTACCATTTCTGGTCCGGCATGGGCAAATTCGAAGATCTCGATCTGCTGAAGCCCGGCGAGCTGGCCCACGTTCATTTCCAGGACACGCCCGACATCCCGCGCGAGCTATTCTCGCAAACCACGCGCCTGATTCCCGGCGACGGAATCACGCCGCTGGACCGCATCCTGCGCAAGCTTGCCGAAAAGGGATACGATGGCGCGCTCTCCGTGGAACTCTTCCTCCCCGAGCTGCAACAAGGCGACCCCCAACAAGTCGCGACTCAGATCCGCACCAAGTGTGAAGCGGTCATGAAAAAAGCCGGAGTCCTCTAGATGAAAACCCTTGCCGTCACCGCCCTGTTCGCGGCCGCGCTGTTCTCAAGCGTGGGGCTCGCCCAGCGCCCAACGAATCCCGCGCTGCTGATCCCGCAAGAAGCTCCGCTTCTCGATTACGTGGCCGTCGCCAATCCGCTGCCCGTTCCCGACGACGTGAAGACCGGAGCCTCCGCCGCCGTGGCATTCGATTCCCACGGGCATCTCTTTGTCCTCAGCCGCGGAGCCGCCGCGATCACTGAGTTCGATGAAAACGGCAAGTTCATCCGCGCTTTCGGAGAAGGACTGTTCGTCCGCAGCCACGGCTTGCGTATCGATAAAGACGGCAACCTCTGGACTACCGACGTCAGCGCCCACACCGTGATGAAGTTGAGCCCGAAGGGCGAAGTCTTGATGAC
>JASHRP010000337.1 GCA_030037375.1 Bryobacteraceae bacterium
CTGATTTACGCCATCGGCGTGTTCGGGACCGGGTACGGGTCCAATTATCCGGATCAGTCGGTTCTCTCTAACCTGACCAAGGAGACCGGCGGACGCATGTTCCCCACGCAAGGGATGCCGATCGCGGACTTCGCGGATAAAATTGTCACCGATCTTCGCAACCGCTACATGCTCGGGTATTCGCCGACCAATTCAACGAAGGACGGCCGCTACCATCGGCTTGAAGTGAAGCTGGTTCCTCCCAAGGGCTTGCCCAAGCTCACGCCGCACTGGAAGACCGGCTACTACGCCGCGACCCAGTGAGCGGCCGCGGGCTGCTGGGCCTGCATCACGTCACGGCCATCGCGGGAAATCCTCAGCAAAACCTCGACCTTTATTCGAGAATTCCCGGCTTGCGCCTGGTCAAGCGGACTGTCAACTTTGACGACCCAGCCACCTATCACTTGTATTTCGGCGGGGGCAAGGGAGATCCGGGAACGCTGCTGACGTTCTTTCCGTGGGCGACGCCGGCGAATCCGCAGGGACGCCGCGGCACGAATGGGTCCGGGCAGATCACGGGAGTGTGCGTGGGCGTGCCCGCGGAAGCGTTCGCCGGGGCGCGAAAAGCCGTCGCCGATCCCGACGGCATCCCCATCGAATTTGCCGCGGGTGAATCGGCGCGCTTGCAATCGATAACGCTGTGCGAAGCCGACGCGGGGCGAACGGCCGCGTTCTTGCGCGACGTGCTCGGCTTGACGCCACGCGGCGATCATCGTGTGGAACTCGCGGACGGCGCGCGAATCGAAGTGCTTCATTCCCCAGACACACCGCGTGGAAAGATGGGAGCCGGAATCGTGCACCACGTCGCGTTCCGCGTCGCCGATGAAGCGACGCAGCTCGAATGGCGCGAGAAATTGATTCGCGCGGGAGTTCGCGTGAGCCTGGCGCGGGACCGCTTCTATTTCCATTCGATCTACTTTCGCGAACCCGGCGGGGTGTTGTTCGAGATCGCGACGGATGGTCCGGGGTTTCTGATCGATGAGCCCGAAGGCGCCTTGGGCGAGCGCTTGTGCCTGCCTCCGTGGCTGGAGCCGTCGCGCGAAAGTATTGAGCGGCGTTTGCATCTTTTGCCTGTCGCCCCTCCCTTGACAGCCTGAAAACGGGGGAGTAGCATTGGCCCCGGTTTGCTCACAAGGGTTGTGCGATCTTTTGGGGTCAAAAATTTTCCTGAGGAGCTCGTGATGGGTAAGGGTTGGTCTCTGTCCAGAGTGGTATTTCTCGCGATGTTTGCATCGCACGCGTTCGGTCAAGTGGGTAATGGGAGTATCACCGGTACCGTTACCGATCCGGCGGGCGCCGTAGTTGTCGGCGCGCCCGTTCAAGCCAAGAACCTCGAGACCGGTGTGGTTTTTTCCGGGGCCAGCAGCACCACCGGCAACTATACGATCTCGGACTTGCCGGTCGGCACGTACTCGATTACCGTCGCGGTTGCAGGTTTCAAGAGCTATACGCATACCAACCTGGCCCTCGCGGCGACGCAAATCCTGAGGGAGGACATCTCTCTCCAGATCGGCTCCGCCGCGGACGCGGTGACTGTTACCACCGAAGCTTCTCTGCTTACCACCGAAAGCGCCGAGTTGTCGCGCAACGTCGGCATTGAGGCATTGGATTCACTTCCATTGATTGGCACCGGGACCGTCAATGCGGGCACCTCCGGCTTCCGCAATCCCCTCAACTCGCTTCTGACCCTTCCCGGCATCAGTTCTTATAGCGCCAGCAATTTATTCACTCTCAACGGCTTGGCCGGAAGCGCGTACATGACCGAGACGGTGCGCATCGAAGGCCAGGACGCGACCTCTCGTATGTTCCCGACAATAGGCGTTTATGCGCAGACGATCCAGCCCAGCGTGGACGCGATCCAGGAAGTCGCCTACCAGACCAGCAATTACGCCCCTGAATTCGGACAAGCGGGCGTCGTGGTGGTCAACATGACCATGAAGTCGGGGACCAATCAATATCACGGCTCCATGTACGACTACTTCGTCAACGAAGACCTGGCCGCCGGCGATCCTTTCAGCCAGAGCGGAGGTTGCATCGTCGGGCCCACGGGACAGGCTTGCAGCGCTGTCGGCGGGGATGGAGGCAAATTCCGTCCGCGCGCCCGCCGCAACGATTTCGGTGGAACCCTAGGCGGCCCGGTGTACATCCCGAAAATCTACAACGGGCACAACAAGACATTCTGGTTCTACAACTATGAGGAGTTCCTCGAGACCACGGTGTACTCCTTCAACGATACGGTCCCCACGGCCAATTATCTCCAGGGGAATTTTTCCCAGATCTCACCGAATGGAAGTTGCAGCGCCTGCGCGCAGTTGGGGATTCAGAAAACGGCATTGGGCACTCCGACGGTGCAGCTCGACCCCCTCGGCAATCCGATATACGCGAATGAAATCTTCGATCCCGCCACGCGAGGCGTCGCCACCTCCGGGGCCCTGGCGGGCCAAGGCTACGCTCTGCCGTTCCCGAACAACTCGATTCCGTTGAGCCGATTCGATCCGGTCTCGATCAAGCTGATGGCTTTGTTCCCCACGGCGAACAATTCTAATTTTGCCGGCAACTACAGCACGACCGAACCCGGCAACCGGTACTCATCCATTCAGACGGTTAAGGTGGATCACAATATCGACGCCAAGGACAAAATTTCGTTCTATCACTCCCCGCTTACGACCCAGAACCTGATCAACACTACCCTGGGGAGCGCGGATGGTCTTCCGAACCAACTCACGGCCGCGCGTGGCACATTCGTTTGGGGCTATACCGAACGGCTGAATTACGATCGCACGCTGACGCCGACCCTGCTGCTACACTTGGGCGCGGGCTACATAAACAGCACTTTCAACGATGCGACCTGGTGGATCCATACCGGTCAATTCTTCAATCCAGGGTCCACGTTAGGGCTCAGCGGATTTGCGTCTCAACAAAACATCCCGAGCTTCAATTCGCTGTACAACACCTTATACGGCGGCATGCAGAATATTGGACCGGGCGGGGGCACCCCGAAGGACTTCGACGAGAAACCCACTGGCATCGCAAACTTGACCTGGGTTCGCGGCAAGCACACGTTTAAAGCCGGCGGCGAAGTGGACCTCATTCAAGAAATCGTCCGGACCACCGCCGAGGCCGTTTTCAGCGGCGGTACCGCGGCCACCTCAGAGCCGTTCACTCCGGCAAATAGCTTCGGCAGCTTTACGCCCGGATTCGGCTTCGCCAGCTTCCTGCTGGGCGACTATAGCAGCATTTCGCAGAACGCGTTCACCGAACCTCGTGAGGGGACGCAGGAATGGGCGCTGTTTCTTCAAGACTCGTGGAAGGTGACCCGCAAGCTCACCGTGGATTACGGAATCCGATGGGATTACGACACCGCCGAACGCGACACCTACGGGCGCTTAGGGCAGATCGATGCGACTTTGGCCAACGCCAATGCCGGCGGCCGCCTCGGGGCGTTAGAGTTTGCCAGCAACTGCCAGTGCTCATTCTATAAGTCCGCGTATCCTTACGCGCTCGGACCGCGGCTCGGAGTCGCCTATCAGATCAACAACAAGACGGTGTTTCGCGGCGGATGGGGTTTGAATTACCAGTATGTTGCGCAACCCGCCGGTGGTCTTGTAAGCACCAACGGAGTTTACAATCTGGCCGCCAACAGTCCGTCTTACGTCCCCGCGGCATACCAGTTTGTAAACGTTGAGACTCCGGGCGCCATCCAATTGCCGACGTGGCCCGTCACGAATCCGTATCAATATCCGAATCTCGGCTCCACGTCTCCCGCGCCCGTAATACCCGACGCCAATGAAAACCGGCCCCCGCGCATCAACCAATTCAGCGCGGGATTCCAACGGGAGATTACCCGGAGCTTCGTCATGGAAGCGACCTACATTGGCAACCGAGGCGTTTGGATTGGCGGCGGCGGTCTGGGGCGCATGAGCCAGCTCTCACCGCAATTGTTGGCATCCTACGGCTTGTACCCCATTCCTGGTACCGGTCCCGCGGGATATAACAACGAAAACGCTCGCGTGCTGTTGGCTGACCCGATTAGCAGTACCGCGGTGACCCAGTTCCTGGCATCTCAAGGCCTAAGCAGCATTCTGCCGTACTCCGGTTTCCCCACCAGCAGCTCACTGCAGGCCGCTCTGTACCCATACCCGCAGTTTGGCGCGGTTGGAATCACGAATTCGCCGACCCAGGACTCCAAGTACGACTCTTTGCAGATAAAGGCGACCAAGCGGCTCTCGCACAACCTCCAGGCGGGCGGTTCCTACACCTGGGGCCAAGGTTTCATGCGTGCCACGCGGCAGGATTTCTTCAATCCCCTCAGTGGCCGGTGGGCGCTCCAGCAGATCCCGCCGCAGGCCCTGAGCTTCAACGCGACCTACACGACGCCGAAGGCTTCGTTCCTGCCCAAATTTGTGAACATGATCACCAAGGATTGGGCGCTCGGCTGGTTCGCGAATTACCAAAGCGGAGCCTTCCTCGCGCCTCCCACCAGCACTGTGAACGCCAATTATTACACCAGCGAAGACGTGCGCGTTCCTGGCCAGCCGCTTTATACGCCGGGTGTGAACATCAATAATCTCAGCACCTACAACCCGTATTACACGCAGGTGCTGAATCCGGCCGCCTGGGAGCCGTGTCCCTCGAATGCAACTTGCATGGCGGCGGGAAATTACATAAAGAGTTTCCGCGCGCCTCGCACGCCTGTAGAGAATGGGAATATTGGCCGCAACTTCCGGATCAAGGAAAGAATGAACCTCCAGATCCGCGGCGAGTTCGTCAACGTACTGAACCGCCTGATCATGCCGGCTCCGACCACGACGAACCCGCAAGCAGCGGTGACGAAGAATTCGCTGGGGATCCAAACCGGCGGCTTCGGGGTCATCAACACGTACCTTGCTCCAAACACTGGATACGCCCTTCCGGCTTACGCCAATCAGCCCATTATGGAGCCCCGCCAGGGCACATTGATCGCGCGCTTCAGTTTCTAGAAGGTTCACTTTCTAGAAAGGACCATAGTCTTAACGCTCGGCCGTTGTAGGATAGAGAAACACGTCTCATCGAAGCGCGGTTAGGTTCTGCCTTTCCGCGCCGACGAACTGCGGTCCCTTCGAGTGCATACGGTGCGATCGTGGGGTCATTGACCGATCCCGCAGTAAGCTATCCCTAAAGGAGGAGAAACTCGGGATGGATCAGGAACTAGGGTTTATCGGCGTCGGCAGCATGGGCGGTCCGATGGCCCGGCGGTTGATCGAGGCCGGATACAAGCTCACGATTTTCGACACTCGCGAAGACGCGATGCGGCCGCTGATCGAGAAAGGCGCGAAGCCGGCGGAATCCGTGAAGAGCGTATGCGATTCCGCGGAGATCGTGTTTTGCAGCTTGCCCACTCCGCCCATCGTGGAGGCTGTGGCGCTAGGGCCCGGCGGCGTCATTGAAGGCAGCAAGGTCCGGATGCTGGTCGATACGTCGACGACCGGCTCGATTTACGCCAAGCGCGTCGCCGCGGGCTTGGCCAAGAAGAACATCCTCGAGGTGGATGCCCCGATCAGCGGCGGCGTGACGGGAGCCAATAAGGGCACGCTCGCGATCATGGTCTCCTGTCCGGAGGATGTGCTGGAGCGGCTGAAGCCGATCCTCAGCCACCTGGGCAAGGTGTTTTTTCTCGGCACCAAGCCGGGCATGGGACACACCATGAAGCTGCTGAATAATATCCTCTCGGCGACAGCGATGGCGATTTCCTCTGAAGCCGTGGTCACGGGTGTGAAGGCGGGTCTCGATCCCAAAACGATCTGCGACGTCATCAATTCCGGAACCGGCCGCAACAGCGCCACCGAGGACAAGATTCCGCGGCTGGTTTTCCCCAGGAAATTTAACGGCGGATTCGCGGTGGGCCTGCTCAATAAGGACATCCGGCTGTTCATTGAAGAGGCCGACGCGATGCAGGTGCCGACAGTGGTCGCCGCAGCGGTGAAACAAGTTTTAGTAACAACGATGGCCATGCTCGGGCCGGAGGCGGATATGTCGGAGATTATCCGCACCGTCGAGAACCTGGCTCACGTGGAAGTCAAGGGTTAGTCACCATGGCGCGGACACGCCGCGCCATACCAAATTCTCAAGGAGAGAAACGAATGGACAAAGCAATGTTCGATAAGGGCCTGCAGATCCGCAAGTCGGTTCTCGGCGCGGAATTCGTGGAGAAGGCGCTGGCCAGCGCGGACGAATTCAACATGCCGATGCAGGAGCTCGCCACGACGTACTGCTGGGGCGAGTGCTGGGGACGCGAGGGCCTCGATAAGAAAACGCGCAGCATCATCAATCTCGCGATGATCTCCGCGTTGAACCGGCCACATGAGCTGAAGATCCACGTGAAAGGCGCGATCCGCAACGGCGTGACCAAGGAAGAGATTCGCGAGGTGTTGTTCCAGGTTGCGATTTATGCAGGCATACCCGCGGGCGTCGATAGCTTCCGCATCGCCAAAGAAGCTTTAACCGAAATGGGCGTTTAGGTTACTGGCCGCTCATTGCCGCGTGCCCACGGCCCGCGCGCAGCCGGATCTCACGGCGCTCTCGTGGCATCTCTAAACCAATGGAAAAATACAAAATCCTGATCGACGGACGGTGTATCGATCCGCACAGCGGCGAATGGTTCGAGACTGAGAATCCATTCACCGGCGCGCCCTGGGCTCTCATCCCAAAGTGCGGGAAGTCGGAGGTCGATGCGGCTATTGCGGCGGCGAAGGCGGCCTTCCGGCAAAAGAGTCCGTGGCGCACGATGACTGCCTCCGCGAGAGGCGCTCTGCTTCACAAGCTCGGGGATTTGATCGCGAAGAATGCGGACCGTCTGGCGGCCATCGAGACACGCGATAACGGCAAGCTGTATGCCGAGATGCGCACGCAGCTCGGATACATTCCGCAGTGGTACTACTATTTCGGCGGGCTCGCCGATAAGATCGAAGGCCGAGTCATCCCGATCGACAAGCCGGGCATCTTCAATTACACGCGCGAAGAACCTCTGGGCGTGATTGCCGCGATCACGCCGTGGAATTCGCCGCTGATGCTGGCCACCTGGAAGCTCGCGCCGGCTCTGGCCGCGGGGAACACAGTGGTGTGGAAGCCGTCGGAGTTTTCATCGGCATCCGCGCTCGAAATGGGCCCGCTGTTTGAGGAGGCGGGATTTCCGCCGGGTGTGGTCAATATCGTGACCGGCTTCGGCGCCGATGTCGGCGAGCCGCTAGTGACTCATCCGCATATCGCGAAGGTCGCGTTCACCGGCGGCGACAAAACTGGCGAGGCTGTTTATGGCATGGCTGCCCGAGGCATCAAGAAGATCACGCTGGAGCTGGGCGGGAAATCGGCAAACATCGTGTTCGACGATGCCTCGATTGAAGACGCGGTCAAGGGCGTGGTTTCCGGCATTTTCGCGGCCACCGGCCAGACTTGTATCGCCGGATCGCGAGCCCTGATCCATAAATCCATCCACGATAAGTTCGTCGAGAAGCTGCTCGCGCTGGCGGGGCAGGCTCGCATGGGCGATCCCACGCAATCCACAACCCAGATCGGTCCGATAACCACGCGCCCGCAGCATCGCAAGGTTCTCGAATACATCGAAATCGCCAAACAGGAAGGTGCGATCTGCCGCATGGGCGGAAGTGCGGCCTCGCGGCCCGAATGCGGCTCCGGCTGGTTCGTCGAGCCGACGATCTTTACTGGCGTGAAACCCACCATGCGCATCGCCAACGAAGAGGTCTTCGGCCCGGTGCTCTCGATCATTCCGTTCGAGGATGAAGACGAGGCCGTTGAGATCGCCAACAACACGATTTACGGTCTTGCAGCCGGTGTGTGGACGCAAAGCATCCGGCGAGCCATCACGATGTCCGAACGCCTTGAAGCCGGCACGGTGTGGGTGAACACGTACCGCGCGGTCAGCTACATGTCGCCGTTCGGCGGATTCAAGCGGTCCGGTATCGGGCGCGAGAGCGGTCTCATGGCGATCAACGAATACCTGCAGACCAAAAGCGTCTGGATCGACACCGTGGGCAACGCGCCCAATCCGTTCGTGATGCGCTAGTTACATACGTTAGTCGAGGGGCGCATTCTGCATGCAGAACCGATATAATAACTGCGGCAATGTCAGGTGAGCGAGCCGCATGACCAAGCCGAAACCCAGCGGGATGCGCCTTAGCGTTGTTCTAGGCCTCAGCGCCGTCTGCCTGCTCAGCGCGCAAGCCCCGCAAGGCGAGCCAGGCCGGCAGGCCACGCGGCAGATGATCGGTAAATATTGCGTGGAATGTCATAATTCGCGCGTCAAATCCGGCGACCTGATCCTGGACACTGCCGACATCGATGCGATTCCGGCCCATAGCCAGATCTGGGAAAAGGTGGTGAAGAAGCTGCGCTCGGCGACGATGCCGCCTGCGGGCGCGCCGAGGCCGGATGGAGCAACCTACAACGCAACTGCGACCTGGATCGAATCTCGTTTGGACAGTGCCCCGCCCTACGCGGGCCGGCCCGCGTTGCATCGCCTGAATCGCGCGGAGTACGCCAACGCGATTCGGGACTTGCTGGACCTTGAAATCGATGTGAACTCGCTGTTGCCGCCGGACGATGCCGCATTTGGGTTCGACAACATCGCCGAAGTCTTGGGCGTTTCGCCTTCCCTTCAGGAACGATATCTGGGGGCGGCTTCGAAGCTCTCGTCGCTCGCCGTCGGCGATCCGGCGCAAACTCCCGCGGCGGTCTCCTGGCGCATTCCGCAGGACCTTTCTCAGGATCAGCATGTGGAGGGCTTGCCGCTCGGGACCGTGGGCGGAGTTTCGGTGCTGCACAATTTCCCGCTGGATGGCGAGTATCGCCTGCAAGCCAAGCTTTATCGCACCAACCTGAACATCATGCGCGGTCTCGAATCCGTGCATCGCGTGGAGTTCAGCGTGGACGGCGCCCGCGTCCATCTGGCGAATATCGGCGGTCCGCAGGATCTGGCGGCGCTGTTCGAGGCGCCCACTGACACGGGCGATGCCGTGGATGCGCGTCTCGATGCCGTTGTTCCGATTCGCGCCGGTCCGCATACGGTGAGCGTCGCGTTCCTGCAGGATTCGCGCCTGGCGGATCCGGACCGCTTGCAACCCTTCATTCGAAGCTCCGTCGATAATTTCGACTGGGCTGGGCATCCTCATTTACAAGTCCTGGACGTAACCGGTCCGTTCCATGTTAGCGGCATCAGCGAAACGCCCAGCCGTAAACGAATCTTCGTGTGCAGACCGGCGTCTGGGTCACAACCGGGCAAAGAATCGGCGTGCGCGCGAGAGATCGTGACGACCCTGCTGCGGAGGGCCTATCGGCAGCCGGCGTCACCCACCGATATCGATCGCGTGATGGAATTTTACTCCGCTGCCCGTGAGACCGGCGATTTCGATCGCGGAATTCAATCAGCGCTGGAGCGGATTCTGGCGAGCCCGAAGTTTCTGTTCCGCGCCGAACACGATCCCGCGGGCGTTAAGCCAGGGTCAATCTATGCGGTGAGCGATTTGGAGCTCGCATCGCGGCTGTCGTTCTTTTTGTGGAGCAGCATTCCGGATGACCAGTTGCTCGATCTAGCGGTCAAGGGCAAGCTCCACGATCCCGCTACGCTGGAGCGGGAAATCAAGCGCATGCTGCAAGATCCGCGGTCGGATGCGTTGGTGGAGAACTTCGCCGGGCAGTGGCTGCAATTGCGCAACCTGCGCAACTTTCAGCCCAACACGGACCTCTTTCCGGATTTCGACGACAATCTGCGGCAAAGCATGCGCCGCGAAACGGAGCTGCTGTTTCAGAGCGTGCTTCGCGGGAATCGCAGCGTCCTCGATTTGATGACCGCCGATTACACATTCGTGAACGAACGGCTGGCGCGTCATTATGGTATTCCGAACGTCTACGGCAGTTGGTTCCGGCGCGTGAGCATTCAAGACGACGCTCGCAAGGGACTGCTGGGGCAGGCCAGCATTCTGGCGCTGACCTCGCACGCGGAGCGGACTTCGCCAGTTTTGCGCGGCAAGTGGATTCTTGAAAACCTGCTTGGCCTGGAGGTTCCGCCTCCGCCTCCCGGAGTTCCGCCGCTGCCTGAGAAGAAAGACGGCGACAAACCGCGCACCATGCGCGAACAGATGACGGAGCATCGCGCGAATCCCGTGTGCGCGGCGTGCCACAGAACGCTCGATCCGATCGGGTTCGCGCTGGAGAATTTTGACGCGGTGGGAGCGTGGCGATCCGAGGACGCCGGTTCCGCGGTCGATGCGAGCGGCCAGCTCGCCGACGGAACCAAGGTGAACGGTGTCGTAGAGCTTCGCCGAGCGCTGCTCAGCCGCCCTGAGAACTTCGTGAACACGGTGGTCGTGAAGCTGATGGAGTACGGGCTGGGCCGCGGGCTCGACCCGCGTGACATGCCGCAAGTGCGCGCGATCGTTCGGAGCGCGGAGCACGACAATTACCAGCTATCGAGCTTGATTCGCGGCGTCGCGACCAGCACGCCGTTTCGCATGACCACCGCGGCCGTCACGGAGAACGTTGCCAGCCGGTGAGGAGGATCGCATGTTTGTGACGAAAAAATCGATAGCGCGGCGCACCGTGTTGCGGGGTCTGGGCGCGGCCGTTTCGCTGCCGCTATTGGATGCGATGTTCCCCGCCCTAACTCCCTCCGCCAAAGCCGCCGCGGCGCCGGCCTTGCGCTTCGGAGCGATCTACTTCCCCAACGGCGCGATCATGCCCCAGTTCACGCCGAAAACATTCGGCACGGATTTCGAGTTCACGCCGATCTTGAAACCGTTCGAACCTTACCGCGATCACCTGGCGATCGTCACCAATCTCACGCGATCGCATCCTGGCAGCCAGGTCGGCGATCACGCCGTCAGCGCGGCGGGTTTTTTGACCGGAATCTGGCCCAAGCGCACGGAGGCTGAGGACGTTCTCGCGAACACGTCCATCGATCAAGTGGTCGCGCAGAAGATCGGACAGCAGACGCCGCTTCCCTCGCTGGAACTGGCGACGGAGGATTTTTCGGGGTACGTCGGCGGATGCTCTCCGGGGTTCAGTTGTTCGTACATGAACACGCTGTGCTGGTCAACGCCGACGACTCCTATTCCAATGGAGACCAATCCGCGAGCGGTTTTCGAACGGCTGTTTGGCGAGCCGGGATCGACGGGTCAGCGGCGGGCGCGGCTGGCGACGGAGCGCAGCATCCTGGATTCGCTCGCCGATGACGCGAAGGATCTGGAACGCGAGTTGGGCGCTCGGGATCGCGCGCGCTTGGGCGAATATCTCGATAACGTGCGGGAGATCGAGCGGCGCATTCAGCAGGCGGAAGCGCGCGGGTTCAGCGACGCCGGGACACCGGACGCTCCCATCGGCACGCCCGACAATTTCGAAGAGCACGCGGAGCTGATGTTCGATTTAGCGGCCGCGGCGTTCCAAGCCGACGTAACGCGAGTGTTCACTTTCATGA
>JASHRP010000338.1 GCA_030037375.1 Bryobacteraceae bacterium
TGAACCACGATTGAATAACGTCCAGGCGCAAGGTCGACGAGCTGAAAGATCCCACGTTGGTCTGTAACGCTATAATGGCGATGGTTTTCGGGTTCCACCGAATCGATGTTCGTTGCCGTCACAGCAGCCGCCGATAACGGTGCGCCGCGCTGGTCGCGGATTGTTCCCTGTATCGACCCGACTAGCGGTTGCTGCGAATTGGCGGTAAACGCCGGCAGCAGAAAGATCGCGATTAGCAGATACCTCTTCATGTGCAGCACCCGGCAACGACATTCGCTGCACGTAGCATTCCTAAGGCTGCGCAATCCGCCTCAGGACCGGAAGGCCCGCCAATCGACTGTGCTGTCTTACTGTTTGGGAGCGCCCCTTGCCGCGCCCGGCGCGTTGATGGAGCCCTCGTCCCAATGTTCGTCGGCTTTCCCGTCGACAAACCGCCACATGTCGTAATGGGTTGTCGTATACGTTTGGCCGGGATTGCGCGGATCGGGCCGTTCCACGCGATTGATGACCGCCACCAGGTCGCCTTGCGCGAGCACAGCTACGATTTTCGGTGTGTAGTCCTTGGTGCTCGCCGGAATCGGCTTCGGTTTCGCCATTTTGCCGAAGAGGTCCATGACAATCTGCCGGCCGGAAGCACAGCACGGATTGTGCTGGATATACCGTTCGGTCAAATACTTCGGAGCGTCTTCCCAATGGCTGTAGGCCAGCAGGTCGAACACGATGTGCATGGCCGCCTGCTTGTTGCGGTTGAGGACCGGATCTTTGTCCGTGAAGAGCGGAGCCGGATCGTCGGCACCGGTGACGGGAACGGCTTGCCCCACCAGCGCGAATGAAGCGGTGAGAGTCAGGATTCCAAGGGTTAGGATTCGTCGCATGCGAACTATGAATACCCGGCCTGGACTCGCTTGTCAAGGCCGATCATCACGGTGTCGCTCGCCTTGAGCGTAGCGCCATCGGCTTTTGACGATTCACTCCGACGGAGTGAAGCTCGACGGGGCGGCTTAACGGTTCTCGAAGAGAAACCCGCTCCACGTCGCCGCGTGCAGTGGGCGTTGTCGCCGATGACCAAGGGATCGCAACCGCGTCAAACAGCAAAGGCTGCGCGGACCCGCTCCTTAACGGACTCCCAATCGCGCCCGCTCAGATGACCGATCACCGCCAATTCCGAGCGATGCGTCGTCAGTACGGATACTCGGAAGCAGGACTCCGCGCGGAGTCCTGCCGATTCGCCAGTCGACGAGGATGTAATCGGTTGAGCCCAGCGCCTTGGGAAACTTCGTGGTCAGAATCCCAAGCAGTACATCTGGGCGCTCGGCCAGATACGTGGTCCTTGCGATCACGACGGCAGGCCGGACTTTGGTTTCTTGGGCGCCCGCAAGGACACCAACGACCACGTCGCCCGGGCTCAATCCCGATCCCTTGATTCCTCAGCATCGAGGCGCCGCAGCGATGCGTTCCTGAATTGGTTCAGATCCTCATCCGACCAGGAACCGGACCAGTCGATCCTTCGGTCCGGTGCAAGTTCCGCTAACCGCCGCGCGAGCGCGGATAACTCTGTCGCCGTTGCTCCCAGGGCTTGCCCCGGCAAGTGGCGGCCGATTCCCTTGTCGCGCTTCCGTATTATTCAATGGCTATCGTTCCCGAGCGTTACACTCAACAAGAAGGAGAGCCGAGAACCCATGGAGATTCGATTCCCCGACATTCCGCTTTATCAAGGTTGGGGTCACCCCTATCGCGTTGAGGCCACCGTCCGCGGCCTGGAACTGGTGGAGGGTCATCTGCCGCCGGAGATCGAAGGAACCCTGCTGCGCTGCGGCCCTGACCGTCAGTATCCGCCGCGCGACGGTTCGGACGTCTTTATCGACGGCGAAGGCATGGTGCACACCTTCCGTTTCTCCGGCGGACAGGTCGATTACATGAGCCGCTGGGTCCGCACCGAACGCTACGTCCTCCAGGAGCAAGCCCGCCGCGCCCTGTTCGGCCGTTATCGGAATCGCTTCACGAATGACCCCGAGGCCGGCAACACTCGCATGGGCACCGCCAATACCAACCTCGTGTTCCACGCGGGCAAACTGCTCGCGCTCAAGGAAGACGACCTGCCCTACGAGCTCGACCCAGACACGCTCGAAACCCGCGGCCACTTCGACTTCGGCGGAGCCGTCACCAGCGTAAGCCTCAGCGCGCACCCTAAGCTCGATCTCGTGCATGACGAGATGCTCACCTTCTCTTATCAGGCGAAGGGCGATGGCACGAAGGACATCGTCTTCTACGCGCTCAATCGCGACGGCCGTGTTATCGACGAAATCTGGTTCGAGATGCCGTGGCCCGGCATGGTTCACGATTTCGCCGTCACCCCGAATTATGCGATCTTCCCCTTCTTTCCGTTCATCACCGATATGGAAGTGCTGAAGCGCGGCGGCCCTTTCTATCAGTGGCATCCTGACTTGGAAACGCAGGTGGCGATCGTTCAGCGCCATGGCGCCGCCCGCGACATCCGCTGGTTCCGCGGCCCCACCATGAGCGCCGGCCACATGATGAACGCGTATGAGGATGGGTCGAAAATTCATCTCGACGTCTGCCTGTACAACGGCCCCTGCTTCGACTTCTTCCCGACGCCGTCGGGCGAATCGTTCCCCACGCCGCCGCCCATCCTGACCCAATTTACCTTCGACTTGTCCAACGGCGATAAGGGATACAATCTTCGGCCGCTGGCGCGCATTCCCGGCGAGCTGCCGCGCACCGATGATCGCTATCAGGGTCACGGCTATCAGCACGGCTACATGGTGGCCGGTCGTGGCGCCGACGGCAGCTCTTCCGTCGGTCACGTCGATCACAACACCGGAAAGATGGAGTGCTGGAGTCCCGGCCCTGCAATCGCTGTTCAGGAATCGCAATTCGTTCCGCGCCGTCCAGATTCGCCCGAAGGCGACGGTTACTTACTAACCGTCATCAATCGCCTCGCCGAAAATCACAGCGATCTCGCCATCCTCGACGCGCGCAATGTGAGCGCCGGACCAGTCGCGCTGTATCGATTGCCCGTGCGCGTACGCATGGCGTTCCACGGAACATGGGTTCCCGCCGAGACCTTTCGCACCCGCCGCTACGGAATGGAGATCTCTCGATGAGTACGCCGACAGTGACCGCTCCAGCGGCGAACGATTTACGTGAGCAGATCCGAGCCCTCGGGTACGAATTGACGCCCGCCCAAATCGAAGCGAGCAAAGCGATCTTTACGCCACTCGCTCCCCGCCCCGGACCCGATGTGATCGTGCATCGCGATGTCGCGTATGGATCGGATACGCGCCATCGCCTCGACCTTTTCGTCCCCAGTGGTGGCGCTGTACACGCGCCCGTCATCGTGTTTGTCCATGGCGGCGGATTCGTCGGAGGCGATAAGGGCGCTCCCGGCGCGCCATTTTACAACAACGTCGGGCTGTGGGCCGCGCGATCTGGTTGCATCGGCGTGACGATGACGTACCGCCTGGCCCCCGCTTCGCCCTGGCCGGCCGGTAGCGAGGATGTCGCCGCTGCCGTGCGATTCCTCCAC